>NZ_JPQB01000017.1:0-48766 GCF_000740665.1 Vibrio sp. B183
AAATTGCACCTACACCCTTAGTACGCATTATGTATATTATGTAAAATAAGGTATTCATCTACGTGAAATCTGACTCGTTTATTGTCATTACTCCTCTCTTTTTTGAAATCCATTAAACATAATTGTATTTACCATAAAATACCTAATATACAACTTAACCATCTATCGATGATTAAGCTGTATATTACGAGTCTTCTTAAACTCATTACTTGATGCGGTCACGTGAAAAATTGTTTAACTCTGAAATGGATCGGATGACGTGTAGCGATTTGTTTTCTGAAATGGATTCTAATCTTTGTATGAACTTGTCATTCCAAAACTTTGGACTGAGTTTTAAGAATCGATAGCTTTGGATTGTGCCATTCCAGATTGAGCTTCCATCTGGCCAACCTTCAGGTTTAACTATTAACCCTTTTAAAAGCCGCTTGGTGACCAGCCAGTAACTCGTGATGTACGGAAGATCGATGTAAACCAAAGTGTCGGCTTCATCTAATCTCTGATTGAACGACTCTATTGACCCAAGCCCGTCGATTATCCAACTTTCGGTTTCGAGGATATTGTTATGGGCTTCTTTGAACGTTGCTGCATCGACGTGCTCACCATTTTTCTTGTAGACGATCGAATCAAGTTGATGCAATTCAATGCCTGTCTCGCGTGCCAATTGTTTGCTCAGCGTTGATTTACCGCTTCCTGGCTTGCCGAAAACTGCGACTTTCTTCATGTTACCTCCTTATTGTAGGACTGATCCCACGAGGCAGATACAGAAAACCCACCTCGATTCGGTGGGTTTTAAAAATCTAACGCGTATTGACTCCCACCATTCCTATGGAATGATGATAATTCGGTTTGCGTGGCGTTTAAGATCTCTATTCATACTTTCATCCTTATATACACATATCGCGATGTCAATTTATAAATAAGCTTTTACCTGAGCTGTTCTGCTCGGGTAAAGATCTAAGTCATTCTTCAGTATGAAATTATCGAGAATCTGACTCCTCAGTAATATGTTCTAAATCAATGAGATAAGGTGGAATGGTATAAGCTGAGCTGTTAGGAGTATCACCGAGCAACTTCCGATTTGCCACCATGCCACTTGATAGGTCTCCACTCCTAACATAAGTCCTAAGGGTCTCTATACCTTCAACAATATTAGGGTTCTGTGCACTGGTAGCGATAATGCCATTTAGCATACCTGACATCATCATCGCCTGTTCTGCTACCTGCACAACAGAATCACGGTAGCTTTGATCGGAAAGATCCTGCGGTTTACTAGGATGAACAACCTGCAGGTGCTCGTTGATTCTGTCTCTGCTTACAGAAGTGGTTGCCCCCATTAACGGAACAGTGCCTCCTTCATCATTGTGATAGTAACTTTGCTCGAAGTTCATGTTTCCTAAGCCAAAGTCCACATCAAAATGATGGCCGCCTTTTTCTTTTAAGTAAATCAAACGAGAGATGTCGGAAAAATGTTTAATGCCATCCCACTTGTCACTTCCACCTTTTTGCAAATGGTCACACGCTGCTTTAACCATTTTGAGCAATTCAGATTTAGTCAGTACACCGGGTTTAGGCTTAGGCAACGGTTTCTTTCTTAAGCGATCAAAAGTGCTTTGTATTGGGTCCGGCTCAAATAGCTCATCGATATCGCAAGTATCATAGCCGTAATCTTGAAGTACGACCCTTTGTGTCTCGCGCGTATCAATCACTTCCACTTGGATCAGCTCGCGTTTCTTAAGTTCCTCTTCTAGTGAAGATGAATGCCAAATGCAGTGTTTAAACTGGCTTCCCTCAGACTTATCGATGGAATCGGTGAGTACATGTAGCGCTTCCTGGCTCATTGCACCACCAGACCAGAAACGATGAATAGTTTGTGGAATAGATTTACTCTTACTCTTACCAATGCCAACTCCAGCGACCTTAGAAAAGATATCTAAGACAGTCTCTGTTAGCTGTTCCTCTTTCGTGACTGGGAGGATCAAGACTGGAACTTTGTCAGGAATCGAATGACTCTGCATGACATTAACCATGGTTTCACTGAGCTTATGTTGTTTGAATTGTCCCCATATATCGCCAAATGGGTGAACGGCTTTAAACTGCTTTAAAGGGGGCCATACTTCAGCGCCCTGCTCTGCTTCAGGTCGTTTCTCTAATGCTGACGCTCTTGCGGCAACAATGTCGTCCATTTCCAGTTTAAGTGCGCGTTCGTCGAGCCATTGAGTGGTCACCGCATTAAGCTGATCTTGGCTAAGTTTTTCCAAGCGATATAGAAAGTGTTGATCTGGTGCTGGTGCATCTTCTCGTTTATACGGCAGCAAGACACTTGTTAACTGGTTTGGCGATAACAGATCGTCATTCAGTTTCGAGGCTTCAGACAAGGTTGCCTGAAACGTTGAACGCCCTTCTCCCGCTATACGATATTCACGGCTTAGCTTTCCACTATTGAAGTGATAAAAATAGCCCTCTGTCGGAAACGCCAGTTTACTCTCGTTTGCTTTTATCGCTAACTTTACCGGTATAAATTCGGCGTTAATGTGTTTGGTACCTTTGGGTTTAGGTATAACGTCGAAGCAAGTCGTATGATGTTTGGCGAAGAGTTCATGGTGAAGCACCTTTTCTTCATTTTGAAAGCAATGAGCTGTCAGAACACTTTCTTTCTCTGGTGTTTCCTCCTTTCCCCATTGTGACACTGGCGCTTCAAGCTCAGTGCGCCCCAAAGACCATTGTCCAGTCTGGAGAGAGTTTAGCTCCTCGTTCGTGCAATGGATTTTTACGTTGATTTCATATTCTGGTTCAGGATCAGGCGTTTCTTGTACTGGTTGTTGAGGTTGAACGTTGGTGCCATTTTGCTCTTCTTCAATTGGGGCGTACCCTGCTCTCACGACTTTTCTATTATTCTCGTACTGCATGCTAATTAGCCTATGATGTTGTGGTTATTTATTGTTGTAATATTTCTTTTATCAGGCGGTTAACGGCCTTGCTTGATTAAATCGGGTTAAATGCCTGTACTTCTGATTTCTCGTAGTTCGTCTCTTAGCCTTAACTGATTATTGCACTTGGCAAGTTCTTTCAGGTGAGTGATCTTCGCTTGATAAACTGGCATGCGCTCAGCAGTGATCTTAGAGCAGAGTGCCCCAAGTTCTGAATTAGCCAACTTCATGAGTTCAGATCGCATTGGACCTTTGCAGAACTTCTTGATGGTGTTTTTAAGGACAACCAACTCGCCGGTCGCGATTTGTTGAGGTGAGCTTTTAGCAATAATTGCAGCTGCTTCAATTTCCATATTTGTCTCCCTGACAATAGGTTTAAAGAAGCATTATTCTCATATCAAAATGATTGAATATAAAATGAAAAAGTCTAAAAAGAAGTAATGATGTCGCCAACCCTATATATAGCCAGCGTTTATAGCCAATTTGAAGTTTATCTAAATGGCTCACTAACGCTGGCTTTGAACCGCTTTATGTGATCTTGGTTACGGTATGTAAAGCCTTGGATTGGCCGTTCCCCAAACGGTATAAAGCTCTGGGAATATCAATTCAGCATGTTCTTCCATTTCTCCGACACTGATTTGTGCATTCGCTTGTTGGCCAAACAGTGTGACTTCTTGTCCCGTAATTACACCTTTAACATCAGTAACATCTACCATCGTCGTGTTCATCGATGTTTTCCCTACAACCGGAGCACGTTGCCCATTCACTATTACATGGGCTCGGTTACCCATTTTTCTCGGGTAACCATCAGAGTACCCTACGGGTAAATTGGCCAATACACTGTCACGTTTGGTCACGTAGCTACTGTCATAGCCGACGGTAGAATTGGCAGGAACATTGTGTAAAGACGCGACTCGAGTTTTGAAACTAACAATTGAGGGATATTCCGGGTTAGTTGGCAGATCGCCATACAGTACCCCGCCGGGTCTCACCATATCCAGTTGCGCTTCAGGAACGTTCAATGCCGTATAAGAGTTTGATACATGGAGTAAAACATCATCCCTATTCAAGTTAGCGTTTTCGATCAGCCATGCTGAGCTTTGATTAAAATCGGCGAGTTTGCTTCTCACTTCGTCAGCATCATAATTTGGGAAATGCGTCATGATGCCCACGATATCGATGCCTTGGTGCTTCGCAATATCAAGTGCTTCTTGCTTACCTTTTTCGGTACTCATATCAATCCCATTTCTAGACATGCCGCCATCATTCAACGCTAAATGGACTTTGATTGTTTTGTCTGTGCTTAGAGATTTGATCTGATTCGCCTGCTCCAAGCTGCCGATAAGCTCTTCAATATCAAGATCCATGGCTTGTTCAATTTCCTGAATATCGGCAGATCGAACACGAACTAACTGGCCTTCAAACCCACTATCTCGAACAGTCCTCGCCTCAGCATTACTTGCGATTGCGATGCAAGGGACATTGAGCTCAAGAATGGTCGGCATTAAGCCGCGTATTCCATTACCATAGGCATCGGCCTTCATCACCACACAAAGCTTTGTTTGATTGCTGAGATGGGAGCGAAACTGTGCCATGTTTTGTTTGAATTGACCCAGGCTAATCTCAAGCCATGCGTTCGATTGCTGTACTTGATTCATTGCTGGCGGCGTGTCTGGCAACGCTATAGGTGCAGCCATGGAACCCATTGGAAATAGTGCAGATGCGACTGCAAGTGAAACCAGTGTTGCGCGGAAAACCATAAAACCTCCCTATTCCAGACCGTATTCGTCTGACTCACTAATCCAATTTGAATTTACCCATCGCTTGCTGGAGCGAGGCGGACAGGCGGCTGAGCTCCTGACAACCCTGTGCGGTGCTTTCAGAGCCAGCAGAAACAGATTGAGCAGACATGTTAATACTCTCAATATTTGAACTGAGCTCCTCAGCCACACTATCCTGCTGATTACACGCGCTGGCTATTTGCGTTCCCATGTCAGCTATTTCTGAGATGAAGCCACGAATCGCGGTCATAAGTTCTTGAGACTGATTACCTTGCTCGACGCACGTTTCGATTTGCTGACGCGAACGATCGGTTGTTTCTTTTGCCTGGCTGGCAATAGCCTGAAGTTTCTCGATGATTGCGGTGATTTCACTTGTGGAAGCCTGTGTACGCCCGGCGAGTGTACGAACTTCGTCTGCTACAACAGCAAAACCTCGTCCAGATTCACCCGCTCGTGCTGCCTCAATAGCGGCGTTTAGCGCGAGCAGGTTGGTTTGATCGGCAATGTCTCGGATCACATCGACAATGGTATTAACCTGGTTCGATTGTTGTTCAAGCTCGGCAACACTCTCACCCGCTTCCCCCATGATCTGTGCGACATTTTGAATAGAACCGACCATTGCTTTGGTATTACGTGCCCCTTCTTGAACTTTGCCATTCGCGTCATTGGCTTTTTCAGCAGAGACTTCTGTGGTTTGAGCTACATTTGCCACAGAGGATTTCATTTCCCCCATCGCCGTCGCAACATGGGTGACCTGTGATTGCTGATCTTGCATTTCACGCGCTGATTTGTTCGATGTATGCGTCATGTCATCGACTGCGCGCCCGAGCTCGCGAACCACTGTGACGCTCTGGTTGATCAAGTCTCTGAGGTTGCTTTGCATTCGGGTCGAAGCATCAGCCAGCTCACCTAATTCATCGTTACCGATCGCTGAGCGATCCAGTGTTCTAGACAGATCGCCCTCGGCGATTGCATTGGCTTGCTTAACAACGACAACTAAAGGACCGCATATAAGTCGGGTCAGAAACATCGTCATAATCACCATGACTGCGACGATCAAAACATTGATGATCATTGCTGAACGGCTTAAGCCATCGACTGATGATAAAATCGCTTCCCGATTACTGTTCATTGCACCTTTGAGAATGTCGACCAATATATTAATGTCAGCCTCGATGCTCTCAAACTCACCAAGTGAGTTAGCCAATATGGGGTAAGCGGTTTCTTTGTCCATGTTGGACATGGCTTGATTGAATGAGTCCATCGTCGCCAGATAACCTTGCCACTTCTTATCTAGTCGCTTGAAGGTTTGTTCTTCTTCACCAGGCCAAACGGTCTTTCCGTAGGCGCTGAGCCCTTTATTAATTTCCTGACGAATGTTCTCGTTGCTTGAAATGGTGGATTGAACTTTTGCAGGATCACTCATCGCAAAGGCGGCAAACTGAGCTCTTCGCCATAACGACATCTGGTCTCGGATGGAGTCGACTTTCTCGACAGCAGGCAGTGTATCGTCGGTGTAGTTGAGGAGTTCGGCTTTAATGTTCCTTAGTTCACTCAGCATTAAAAAGCCGAAGCCCAAATTCATTACGGCGATAACGACAAACGCTAAGGCAATTTTTTTGCCGATCGAAAGGTTCTTCACATGCATACGTTAGGTACCTTACATCTAAGTTAAGAGTGCCCTGTGTATGACATCCTTCTCTCTTCAAGGACTTTGGGGTACACGCACTCTTTATTCAGCACGAGTACAGCAAGTCACAGCCGAATACTCATACTGTTTTAATACTCAATAAAGATAGGCAAGGATAATGTGAATGGCGAGTAGTAATAGACAATGCTTATGAAAAGATAGTGATTAGAACAAATTTAGTGACGTTGTCACTAATGGTTTTGAGAAATTGAATAATGATAAAAGTAACAGATTTTCAGTATGTTATTGATGCTTCACTGTGTAACCGACTAGAGTCATTGCACCACTTCTCTGCCACAATTCATAATTTCTAACATTCCTCAATACACTTTATAAATCTCATCTACTTTCCAATATATGCATCCAATTACTTATTGATGAGAGCTATGGAAAGACGTACTTTTTTAAAGGGATTAGCGGGTGTTACTCTTGTGCCTGGGCAGCTGTTCGCTTCACCGACTGTGAATCACTCACTTTTCCCAGAGTCGATAATGCAAGCAGACTTCACGCCCTCTTCGGGCAACCTAAATCTGCTTTACGGGCAATTACCCGGTGACATCATGGGCCATGTGTTCTTTGCTGAAGGCATTCCACTCGAGCGGGATCATCTTAGCCCGAGTGGTCGTGGTGCGCTGACCCGCTTGGATTTCTCCCTTGGGCAAGTGTCGTTTATGCGCAAAATGATCGACACCCCCTCTGCTATCATGCAACAGCACATCCACTATTGGCCTGATAGATTCAAATTGCTCGGTGGTATGGCGTATTACAGCCCTTCTATGGGATTTGTGAACTACTGTAATACCGCACCCAACTACCTTGGTGATAACCGGTTCGCTTTAAGTTACGAGGGCGGCGTTCCTTATGAATTTGATGCGACAACATTAGATCTCATTACGCCCATCGGTCATTACGATGAATGGCGTAGCAGTTTACCACCATGGATGGACGCACTGACGCCGGAAAAATGGCTATTTCCTCAGGTACGGACCACTGGGCACCCATACTTTGACCTCGAATCAGACGAGTGTTTTACCATCAACTATGGTGGTAACGTTTCAAATACTGGGACCAAGAATGGATTTATCAGACTCTTGAAGTGGGATAAGAAAAGCGCCCTTCAAGGTTGGGATATCGTCGGACGAGATGGCCGACCAGCATTTATCGCTGCGACTGCGCATTCACTGGGTGTCACCCGCCATCATGTCCTGATATTTGAAACAGCGGCACAAGTTGAGCCGTTAAGAATGATTGGTATCCGTTCAGTCTACGCTCAGCAACATCGCACGCCTGTATGGGTTATACGCAAGAAAGACCTGCTCTCAAATCGTGACATTGTCACCGCCGATTACATTGAGCTTAACTTTGATACCTCGGATGTCATGTGTAATTACGATGATCATGAAAACGAAATTACGCTCTATGGGCAATATCTGGGCGCGATGGATAAATCTGAGCCGCAATATACTCGAGATAGATTGCTCTTCGGCGGAAGAGTCAGTGATTCGCTCGCAGGTTATCCTGCCGCACCGGTGGATGTCGGGGGCCTAGTTCGCGCGCGCATTCAGGTTCAATCTGATTCCGTGCGTGAAATTACGGGTGATTTTCGTTTAATTCGTGATGACCAACTTTTCTGGGATATGAATGATCCCGCTTACCGAGGTCATTTCCAATTCCCTGAACAGTTTGACCATATCTACTGGGCCGCTGTGGGTTACCGAAAAGACCATGTTGTTGAGCGTGTCGCGGATGCGTACGAGCAATACCCTAACCGCCTGTTTACTAATGACTCGTTGCCTCAAGAAGACCAACCTTCCGCGCTCGTCCATATGGACTGCCAAAAGATGGCAGTCACCGATGCTTATCAATTTCCTGCTGACTGTGTAATGCGAACGCCTCAGTTTATGTCGAGACCCGGTAGCTACGCTCAAGATGACGGTTACGTCTTTACTGCGGTAGTTCGTAAAGAGCCAACCAACACCATTGGCAACGGTAAAGAAATCTGGATTTTTGATGCGACAAACCTCTCTCAAGGCCCGCTTGCCATTTTAGGTCATTCCCAACTCAATTTTGCGACAACGAATCATGCGCTTTGGGTTCCAGAGATAGGGCCAAGACCGCTTGATGGATACCAAGCCAATGTTGGCGAGTTCTTCCGAAGTCGGGTTTCTCAACATCGACGTGCCGTTCGGGACGTTATCGAACAACAAATATTGCCACGATTTGGCTGATAGCAAATTTCAATTTCGAGCTGATGAAGCTCAATGTCACGATGCTTTTAAATAAGGAATATTTAATGAGAATAAGAACTCTCGCGCTCGGCGCTACTATAATATCGGCTGCATTAGGAACAGCCTTTGCGCTTCAAACGAGCGAGCCCGAACGCGAAATCTCCAATTATCAAGGGACCTATACCTGTCATCCTGAAGCGGTTTATGACCCACAATCCATTGAAGGCGTTCAGGCCATCGTTAAAGATGCACTGATACGCGACAAGAAAGTGATGACGGGTAATCGTAAGTTTGCCAGCCAGATCGATGCCGCCTGCGCGGGTGATGATCAAGTTCAACTCACGCTCAAGAACATGGATAAGATCGTCCATTTCGACGCCGCGAACAAACGTGTGACGGTTGAAGCGGGTATGAGGTTTAACGATTTAAATGACTTTCTTCGTGAACAAGGTTACGCGATCAACATGGTCACAGAGCTCGCCATCTTCACAGTCGGCGGTATGCTTGGCAGTGGTACACATGGTTCAACATTAGACAAACCTAGCAATATGCTTGCGGACTATGTGACAGAGCTTAAAGTCGTTGATGGTCAGGGAGACGTTCGTGTATTAAACGGCGATTTACTCAACGCTGCTCGCGTCAACTTGGGCGTGCTGGGTGTCGTCGTTGAAGTCACGCTGGCTATCGAGGAAGCGTTCAAAGTCAAAGCAGAAGTGACAGGGTATCGTGACGATTCCGGATTGGAAGATGTTGTTCTGGACATCGCTCGCAGCAACTACTCAGCCAATATCGCTTGGTTCCCGGGTCTTGGCCGCTATACCACCACCTTGTATAACCCTGTTCCATTGGAGACGCAAGGTGAAGCGTATAATGCTCAGGCGGATGTGTCTGATGCAGAAGAGTTCTTCTTCGGATTGCTGTTTAATGCCGCTCACGAATTTCCGGGTACTGGATTGCAATGTCTAGCCGCCGTTGCACGTTATAACGCCAGAGCAAAGTCTTACTTCCGCGATAGTAATACGGGCAAAAAAGTGAGTGAACCTATTGGTTACTCTGATCAAATGCAGTACTTCAAGTGTAAAGATCCCAACAAATGTATTTGGGACAGGCTTCCTATCGCACTTCAGGAAGTGGCCATTGATATTGAGCGCTTGCCTGACTGGATCCGTGACGTACGAGAGATTGTCGCGGCTCACCCAAGAACGTGTTTCCCTCTCAACGGTATTTACTTCCGATTTGGTCAAGCATCAGACAGCTATATTGGTATGAGTGCTGGTCGCGAAACCGCATTTGTCGGTATCGAGTACACATTACGTCAAGAAGGTAAAAAGGAGCCGAAGAATTACTTTGTGAATCTGGAGATAGAGCAGATGTCACTTCGTAAGTATGATGCGCGACCTCACTGGGGCAAAAACTCAGTTGCGATCTTCGAGGACATGCCTTCTCGATTCCCGATGTGGCAAGAATTCTTACAGGCGAAAGCCGAGCTCGACCCTTACAACGTGTTTACTAATCCTTTCTGGGAACGCGTGAGTGGTGATATCCCTATGGATGACTATTTAACACCGGGATGTAACGTCCGTGGGGAATGCTACTGCCAGACAGATGAGCACTGTCAGTCTGGAACACAATGTCAGGCTGGGCTGTATTTCACCGACGCTCGTATTTGTCGCTAGCTATTGTGAATTGGCCACGGGGAGAACTCCTTGTGGCCGATTCAGCATCAATACTTATTTCCCTTTACTCATCCTCTATTGATTTAAAGGAACACAAGACGATGAATCTCAAATCGATTTTGCTTGCCGTCACAGCTTCGTTTTCTCTGCTGAGTCTAACTGTGTTTGCGACTACCTTAGATGATATTCGGCCACATGTACCAAGCTCGGATAAAACTTGGGCAGAACAGTGGTTCTATAATGTTGCGGTACCGGATGTGGGTTATTTCAAAATCAGCCTCCAGAGCTATATAGCGCCTGATTTTGATGAGCCAACGCCCAAAGCGTACGTTCACCTTGCTTTTACCCCACTCAATGGAAAAACCATTAAGTACGATATCTTCCGTGATGAACTCATTATGAAAGGTTTTGATGATGCGACGCTTTTTCACTATGAAATCCCGGGAGTTGTCGTCGCTAATCAAGACTCGGTTGAAGTGACCTACAATGACTTCCACTTCTCAATGCGTTGGGATGGCGAGCATGCTCATTATTGGCGAGGATTAAATCCTGGGCAGACCCCATTTGGTATTATTCCAGAATTGCCCGGTGTCGGAGGGAAATGGTTTCTTTACACTGTAGGAACACCAATTCAATACAGCTTCTCTGATGGTGAAGTGTCTTTGTTTGGAAGCGGTTATGCTCAGGTTGATAAAGGCTGGTATGACAAAGAGTCGAGTGCAGGCATGGTTTATAGTATGGGGCTCTCCGATGATCTCTACTACATGTTCACAGGCGCTAAAATTGGTAACTCCAACATAGAGCTATGGGCTGGACGCTACATTTCAGACAACTACGACCTTATTTTCTACCCCGCCATTGGAAATCTATCAGTCAAACGTGAATATGATTCTTGTGCTGGTTACCTAAAAGTTGAAATGAACAAACTCAGGTACAAAATGGTTATGGAAGCGAAATCTGATTTAGATGATTTCTATCCTCTTGAATTTCCTTCCGTTATCATTTTCGGAGGCGAGCAAAAGTACATGAAGTCTATGAAAGCGGATGTAAAATTCTCTCTGTATGACTTTGGGCAATTGGAGGAGTCGATACACATGCCTCAAGCATTACTAGAGTTTAGTGGCCCTTTCTATTGCGATGAGTTGCCTAACGAATAGACCTTAACGCCTATCTACTTGGTTGGGCTTCGTCCAGCCAAGTTTAACCTCTCTTATCTCCTCGTTCTAGGTGCTCCTCAATATCAGGTATTGACCTGAGTTTATTCAACCCTCTTTCTTGCTAATATTTATATTAAATAAAATCACTAAATTAGAGCCTGTTAATTTAGTCAATTTTAAAGTATTGGTTTTAACTGAACGCCGTATTTAAATAATTATCCTTAAAAATCCATCTGGCTTATTAGAGCAAACGATAAAAACAGAAAAATATTTAAAGTTTCCTATAAGAAACGTTTGTGATCTATGTTTTGGTTTTTAACTAAAAATCAAATTGGTGTTTGAATTTTAATTAGAGCAAATACTTTATTGTTGTCTTTAATATTATCATTTTTGAGACATCTAAATGAGAAAATTGTATTTATGACTATATAAAGACCTATTCGTTATTTTGATAATCGTAATGCAAAACTCTAAAATGCAACTTAAGTTATTGAAAAGTAGTTGTTTGTATTTGTGTTGATGTGAAAATCACACTTTTCAACTCGCTTTTTTAAACTCTTTACTTAAATAATAAAAATCGCATTTAGATCATTAACAGAACAATACCTGTATCATTTGTGAGCAATCACGAGGAGGGTTCATAACACTTTCATACTGAATGGAGATCACATTATGTGTTGGTTGATGAGCATAAGAATTCAGCAAAATCATCTAAAAAATCTCTTTTCGGAAATCTATTTATCATGTTACTAAATAAAACACGGGGATTGATTTGGAATATAGCTTGGTTCCAAGAGGTATTTATTCTCGTTCAAGGATGACAACAAAATATCATGGAAAGTTAACTGACGTTTGAATTGTTATTAAGTAATAACTCTTTACGAGGATCTTTGTATGCACAATAACAAAACTAAAGTGTTAGGGACACTTACCCTACTCTCTTCTTTGTTTGCTGCACATGCATTTGCTGATATTCAGATACTTGGAAGTGAAAGTGAAGTTTCACAATCAATCACTGAGCACTATCAGCAATCAACTCAGTTTTACAACGGAAATTTGGCTAAAACCGATGCGCTCTACATCAATGTAGGAACCGCATCAGATGATGATATTGCGCTGGCAAAATCACATGTTGTTAAAGGTGATACGGTCGTCATCGACCTGAGACAAGTCTCAGGTGAAGATGCCAAGATTGACCTTAGCCAATCGTTAACTGGGCTTGGCAGTGATGCACCTGTTGTGGTTACTGGTATGTATCAAGGCGATAACATCATCAACTCCATTGTTGCGGACGTTCGCGATGAGAATGGTGACCCAGTGAATAACCCAGCGGCTGAGTTAGATAGTATTAACCAGTCTTTGGTTCATGCTCTTGATCGTCTTGGCTTTGGAGGTGAGTAATATGAAAACTTCTACAATTTTCACTCTTTCTTTACTTGCTGCTTCTGTCAGTGCGTTCGCGGACGACTACGTCCCTGTTGTTGAAAAGGTCTACTACATCACCAGCTCAAAGCTAACGTGTAATCTTTATACGAGTAAAGATTTCGATACGAAGCGAGATTGGTGTAACGCGGGCGCGTCGGTTGATATTCGCGTCAACGTATCACAGATGCGCTCGGTTCAGTCTTCTACTTCGCAAGGTTTCACACCAGACGCTAAGATCGTACGTTTTACTGTTGAGGCGGATAAAGCGGGAACAGGCTTCCACCTCGTTGATGATCTGCAACAAGATCACAGCTGGTTCCAAAGCTGGGCGAATCGTCGCACGTACATTGGCCCATTTGCGAGCAGCTATGAGTTATGGGTTAAACCAGTGTCTGGTTACGTACCTAAGAAAGTCAGCGATTTCCCTCATAACGAAAACAAAGACTACCAACACCGTGACACCCACGGCTATTCGATCGGTATTAACGGCTCAGCCGGTGCGGAAGTTGGCAAAGATGGCCCTAAAGTCAGTGCAGAAGTGAGCGGTTCATTCAGCTATAAGAATGAAAAAACACTGGTATTTGACACCAAAGACTACCGCGTAAACAACCGTTCTTCATTAAGCGATTTTGAAATTGCTTTTGAGCGTGAGTTTGATGAGTGTCAAGAGCTACGCCGTGAAGAACTTGGCTGCTACTTTACGTCAGCACACTGGGGAAGCGGATGGGTATTCGATAAATCGAAATTCAATCCAATCTCTTACGCTAACTTCAAGCCTAACTATGACGTCATATACGAAGCTCCTGTCTCGCAGACCGGAACTACGGATTTTGAGATTGGCGCGAAGTTCATTGCTAAAGCACGCTATGGTGATGTTATCCCATCAGCACTGTTCTCTGTGTACGGCCCCGGTGGTTGGGCAACGACAGGATGGTCAATTCCACGTACAGTTCGTATAGACTGGAGTCACCCACTGTTTGAAGCTGAAGCGCATGTGACCTTGCAGTCGTTAAGCAACAACGACTTGTGCCTAGACGTTTATGGTACCAACGGCGACAAAGAAGCCGAGGGTGGCCAAGTAGATGGCTGGAGCTGTCACGGAAGTTGGAACCAGACTTGGGGTCTAGATAGCGATGAGCGCTACCGTAGCCGTGTTGCACCAGATCGTTGTCTGACGGTTTCTGATGATAAGAACCTAACCGTTGAGTCATGTAGCTCTAACCTTGCTCAAAAATGGTTCTGGGAAGACGACAAGCTGATCAGTCGCTACGTCGATGGCACCAACAAGCGTTATGTGCTTAACATTCTGGATGGTCGTAACGTTGGCGTGACACCTGAAGATGAAGCAACACACGCGAGATGGAAACCAACGCTACAGCAAATCAAACTTTAAGTTTGTAATGAAGCAAAAACGGAAGGCATTGCCTTCCGTTTTTTGTTGTAAGTACCGTACAAGACATTGCAGTAATGCTGAGTTTTTAATGGTTTAGGTCAGACCAGCTTTCATAAGAGTCACATGAGTTTAGATATTGAGTTTGTTGGGCACGTTATAACGTGATTAGGTCATATTTCAACACGAGAGATAGCCCTATGCCTCCTCCAATTCAATCGATGAACTCACAACCTGTTCTAAATCAGGAGCTGGATACACTGATCAGTCACTTTTTGGTGAATATAGGATTGTCACCGGAAACACTGCGTGATTTGCACGCCGAAAATACACTGGCGATTCAGATTCAGGGATTGCCTGATGTCATGTTATCGAGGATGAATAGCGGCCTGTGGCTTTGGAGCAAATTACCAGATCTGACCAACTCCAAACTGATGGATTACGCTGCTCCCGTACTCTCTCTAATTATCCCTCCGCTAGAAGGCGTTGAAGGTGGTCAAGTCACTTTGGGTTTAGGTGACGACGGGTACGAGCTCAAAGCTTTGGTCAGTTCACAAACGTTAGTTGAGGAAAATGGTTTAGAGACTGTTTTCCGAGGATTTACTAGCAAGTTAGCGTTACTTCACCATGAACTTCAATTGGGAGGATAAGTTATGCCCGAAATTCAAGCTAATCATAGTATTGCTACCTCCTCTACTGCTTCTACCAGTCAATCATCAGGCGCACAATACGGTGAAGTAACAGGAGTAACCACAAGCAACTTGAGTATGTCTTCCTCTCAACCTCCGCAAGGTGCTTCACCTATAACTGAGAGTATTCCTCAGGTGATAGGGAGCAAACCGCTACAAGCCAGTCAAAGTAAAGAGATCGATCCAATCATCGGTCGCAGCGCTCATCATAAAGCGAAGTTTCAGCAACATAAACACGAGCAGGCAAATGTACAGAATTACGAGCCGAAAGCAGGTCAAAACAACTTTAATGTCGTTGGGGATATGGATGCGAAAATAGATCTCACTTCACAAGGAGATCATCGACGCCAACCTATACTAGACATACTTTCTACAGTAGCGGGTGTAGAGATTGGTACGAATAAGAGCAAACCTATTCCACAAACCATTCATCGTTTTTGGTCCGGTGGCGCGATGAGCCAGGAAGCGATGCATGTCCTGCTCGAGTCTGCAGACAAATCTAAGGGGAGCCAGTTTAAGCACAGCATGTGGTACTCTTCTTCATTAGAAGCTGAACTCATGAAACGTGACGCGCTCATAGAGGAAGAAATCGACAAACGAGATACGCAAAGGACCATACTGCGTGCTAACGGGTACGAGGTTTGTGATATTGATACGATGTTTAAGCCAGACCCAACACAAAGCACGTTCGATCGTTTAAGAAAGAAACCGCTACCAAAACCGGAGCCGGGTGTACTGTCTAAATCTGAACTGAATAATATGGTTAGAAAAGCATGTGACCATTTACAAAAAGGTGGTAGTGATAAGTGGGACGGCATCAAGCATTTTTCGGACATCTCCCGCTTGATTTACTTAAAGGAAAAAGGCGGCCATCATTTTGATGTGGACTTTGGCTTAGGAAACATGAACTTCGAGCAAAGTTACTATCACAATGATGAAAAAGGCACCGTTCCGTTAATGGGAGCAACTACATCTGTAAGTAGAGACAGAATCAACGAGCACTTACAAGTTGTTCATCCTAGTAAGCCGCAGGATCTTTCCGATCAAAGCTACCGTAATTCTGTTGTTCAGGTAGCAGAACAGGCGATGATGATGTCAGGCATGTTAAACGGGATTATTGCAACAAGCGCCCAGAACCCTAATGTTATTGAAGGGATTGAGCTGCTTCGTCCTGATATTGCTAACAAAAGCGGAGAACTTCCATCTGGTATGCTGGCGAACAAAAGTTTGATTGGGGACATACCTAACGGTTCTGCTTATACCATTCCTCCCTATCTCATTGACTTAGAACACATTACTGCAGAGTCTGACTCGCGATAAGCTAATAACTAGAAATAAGTGAAACCTAGTTTTTAAAATTGTTTGAAATAAACTAAAAACGGAAGGCAGCGCCTTCCGTTTTCTTATTTTGGTTAGCTCAGTAAAGTACCAGTTGTAGTCAACAGCGACTCATAATTCAGTGAATGATACATTCCAGCGATATGATCGACTTGTCGATAAATCTCTTGGTTGTTGAGGTCGTATCCTGCTGCGGCTGCAGCGTTAAAAAATTGCTCTCTTGCTATGTCTCCAGCGCGATGAAAATCTGATCGCACGCCGCCACTCTCAGCCTTGTATTGAAAGTTTGGCTCAGCCTGATATTCGCAGTGAGTATTTTGATAATTTTTCAATGATTCTAATAAATGAACAATGAGTCCAATATCACGGTAGCGTTTTTCTCCGCTTTCATCGCGTCCCATATTCCACGCTTCGTCATTTCTTGGTGGTAGAGTCAGTGTTGGCAATAACCTCTCTACCTGAGTTGGTGGTAAAGGTTTTGACTTCAAACCTATCTCTTTTATTGATGTTCGGCTTAGTGACATAGGTTCAACGGGTTCTTGTTGACCTGCAAAGTACTTGTTGACGGAGGCGTGAATTTGATTGAGTGAAGCTAACCCTCGTTGCACCCATTCTCTTGGAGTACCATTCCCCACCCCTTCTAACTGCTCTAGACGAGCGCGTTGATCAGAGAAGTGATTCACACATTTCATTTGCACTGCTACCCATTTTTGAGCAAGTTGGCTGTCTTTTGACATCTGACTTTTTGCCTGTGGGCTGAGGAGTTCCGTCGCTAGTAGATTTTGTTTGGAAGACGTAACACCTTGGTACGTATCGTTCTCGTAGTTAAATGATACGCGAGCCAATGCGTCCTGTAGCCCGTTGCGATTGACGTTATCTTCAAGCAAATATTGTGAGTGATTCGTCAGCTCTCGCCCAAGGATACAATCCGCTTCTTTCGATGTTTCACCATAATTCACACGTGTTTTTTCCAACACATCCGTGATTTCAAACTCAAAACTGTATGTGCCATCATGGTTATCGATAACTTCTCCTTGAAAGCGATTGGTAAAGCCACTACCCGCCAATTGATTCAGCTTGCAGAGCGCTTCCATTTTCTTTGAGGCGGACTCAGAAGTTTCAGTATCAACTTCATGTGTGATTTCATATAGATGTGCAAGCGCTTGAGCTTTATCTGTTCCACAAAACCAATCTTTGATTTTATCCCAAAGCCCCATATAGGTAGCTTCTTCCTTTGTATTCGCTTGCTTTACATGTTCAATGCGAGCATCGCTAATGGTGCGGTCAAAAGTGCCGCTAATATTGAGTGACATAAGAACCTCTCCTCTAGATTGATATACGGAGCCTTGAAACGGGTAACTAAAGGAGTACCTATGCAGTCGCAATAACTATGAAATGGCTTTCAAACATTCAATATCAAAACAGGAAAAATAGACGAGAAATGTGGTTTGACCAGATGTGAGTCATTGGCGTTGAGGCTTATTATGCAAAAAGCCGGTAAGTCAGACCAACCGGCTCAGCCCTGAAGTTTCGCGGCTTTTGTATGAGTATTGTTCGCGTAGAAAACTACTCCATCCTGGCTGACTAAGAGTTCGCCTGAGGTAATGCAATGGCTGCCGGACACGAGTTTACAGGCAGTTTCACACGTCAGTGGTGCTTCGATAGTTTGCCCCTCAACCAATTGCAGCAACGTAGGTAAATCAACCTCGAGTGAGGCTAGCTGGACATAGCTAACCGCTTCAGAAAATGAGTATGGAGCGAATACCTGCTCCACAGACCATGTTTGCTCTCCCTCAAACTGAACGATTGCCAGTGGTTTATCCCACCACAGGATCGCTTTTCCTTCATCTGGGTTCTGTCCTTCTCTCAACCACACTCCACTGCCCTGTGAGATTGGCTCAATCTCCGTTGTGTAGCCTGCGACCAAAGGCACAGTAACTTTGATACTTTCCCCTGAATAATGCGTCCAATGCGTAGTCAGACGCTTTAGCCATGCGGCGCTAAACCCAACCAACACGAACTGATAACCCTGACACTGTACGACCGGATAGATGCCATCAAGCAGGCAGCACTCTGCACCTTGCGTACTGATATCTCTGACAAACGGAATGCTCACTGCGGAAAACATTGCAGCGACGAGTGTTGGGAAAAGATCTTCAGGGATCATGCTTAACGATTCGATAGCAGTTATCTCAGTAACACCCTGATTCCAATCGGAATGGCTGCACCATATGCCGCTCTTTGAATCACTTCGATATGACCAAAACTGACCTTCCCCCGCAACTTTCTGTAACGACATCTGACACTGCTGGTTTTCTAAACCAGTGCCAATCACCTTGCTCATTTCAATTAGATCTGTCATGGCGGTTTACCTCTATTGTCATTTTTAACGCGGATTCATTGAGACGGCTTTTTATTTTCGGCATGATGCGATTCAGTGCGTCTTGCTGTTTTTGGTTCTTGGGTTTCAGAGTTAACGCAACGCCTTGCGCGTCCCATTGAGCAAAGATCACTAAGCCCGACATCGGGCCGTTGAGCAATTTAAACGAAAGACTATTTTCACCTCTGTGTAGCTCTGCATTGCCCCATTTGGTTACATGATTCACTGCGGATAATTCATTTAAAATGGAAGGTGGCACCCGCGCGGAGGTATCTGGTGTATCGGTTTGTGCTTCTACATCTTGTTGTGTATGGAAAAGAGTCGTAAATCGCTGTCTAAGCTCAGGATCGGCTTCATGACGACCAGCAACGCCTTCAACACGCCAAGCAGTACTATTCACATGTTCAATTTTGTTACTCATCCAGCACCTCTTTTAGCTTTTCCTGACCTCTTATCAGCTTTGTTTTCTGGCTCCATAGTTCTGACTTTTCACGTTCCAACTGCTCGATTCGTTTATGCCAGTCCTCGACTGAATCGGCTTTGGAACGCTCTTCAATATACTGACTCCGCTTTTCTCCTAGGAGTTGGTTCAGTTGACTACGATCCATAACATCTTCAGTTTGCAGAGGGTTTGTTAACGCCTCTCGTGAAATAAGCCACTCTTGATACGAGCGTTGTTTTTCATGCTTGCATTTATCTTGCTGTTCGTTGAGCTGATTCCATTGGGCTTGTAGCCGCTCTTCTTTACGTTTACGCACATGAAGCAGTTGTTCGATAAGATCAATTTCCTGACTGGATAGTGCCATTCACTTACCCTCCGTTTAATTGATTTAACTGCTGAAGTGTCTCTTTGAACGGTGAAGGTTCGTTCGCCCCCTGACAGAGAAAGCGTTCGATTGAGCCAAACTTTGCCACTGCCTCGTCTGTGGCAGGATCCTGACCCGGTTGGTATTCGCCAACTCGAATGAGTAACTGCACTTCCTGATAGAGCGCGAGCAAATGCCTTAAGTGCTTGGCGTCATCTTTGTGCTGCGCAGTGACAATCTGATCCATAACGCGGCTTACGCTCGCATTAACATCTATCGCTGGATAATGTCCCGCGCCGGCTAGCTTGCGTGATAACACAATGTGACCATCAAGAATTGAGCGTACTTCATCTGCAACAGGCTCGTTCATATTGTCTCCTTCCACCAGCACGGTGTAGATAGCGGTAATGCTCCCGACAGGCGCCGGACCGGCACGTTCAAGTAAAGAAGCAAGTTGAACAAACACACTCGGCGGAAACCCGTTAGCTACTGGTGGTTCACCTGCGGCAAGGCCAATTTCACGACCCGCTCGCGCAAAACGAGTTAATGAATCAACCATAAGCAGAGCATTCTTACCTTGGTCACGAAAATACTCTGCAATCGTCGTTGCCGTTACTGCTGCTTTCATCCGTTCCAGAGGTGGCTTATCAGACGTCGCAACAACCAATACAGTTTTTTCTTTCGCGGCTGGGGGAAGGCAATATTCGATAAACTCACGGACTTCTCTTCCCCGCTCTCCAACTAAGGCCAACACGATAACATCCGCTTCACAGTGACCCGCTAGCATGCCAAGCAGTGTACTTTTACCGCCACCAGCTGCGGCAAAAATACCCACACGTTGGCCCACGCCTAAAGCGAGCGTTGAATCGATAGCTCTGATCCCAGTCGGCATGACTTTACTGATCAACTTACGCTTTAATGGATCAGGGGCTTCCCCGTGATTTTCTCGCCATTTACCAACCCAATTACTCTCATCCATCGGGTGACCCAATCCGTCTACCACACGCCCGAGTAATTCTTCACCGACCATCACTCTATGACCATGCCCCATGGGCTCTACATTCATGTCAGTCCCGATCCCTGTTGTTGAGCGAAAAGGTGATAGCCACGCCTCTTCACCTTTAATGGCCACCACTTCTGCTTTGAGATCGTTACCAATCATGCACAGCTCGCCTTGTCTTGCTCCGGGTAAGGTGGAACGAATTAACGTCGACGTGACTTCCAGAATCTTTCCAAATCGGCGAAATGTCGGTGCCAGAGGCAGATCAGGAAACAGTTGCTGATTGAGCGCTTCGGCTAAATTCGTTTTATCCGGCAATTGCATTTGGCACCTCCGCTAATGTGTCGACTTGCGCGATCACTTTGATGCTGGCATCGTCGCCTATCTCCTGAAAAGAGAGCACCGGCGTCATTGGCATGGTTGGCTCAACGATCTTTCTCAGATAGCGCCGTACGTCCAATGACGTCAGCAGTACACAAGGCATGTGACCCGGCAATTTGTCTTTAATCAACGTAATGATCTTCTGCTCTTCTTCAGGATCTAACGCGCTATATGCCCCAACCGCTGACTGACGAATAGATTCGCGGATTTGGTTTTCGATACTGTCACCAATCAGCAACATCGGGATCCAGCCCTCTTCAACAGTAAACTTGCGCCGGATATGCCTACGTAAAGCGACACGCACGTACTCCGTCAGCATAATGGTGTCCTTCTCTTTCGACGCCCACTCCACAAGCGTTTCGAAGATGGTACGTAAGTCTCGGATTGATATGTTCTCTTCAACTAGGCGCTGAAGAATCTCAGTCACCTTGCTAACAGGCAATAAACGCTGAAGCTCTTTGACCAGTTCGGCATAACGCATTTCCATGGAATCCATCAGGTAACGTGTTTCCTGCACACCCAAAAACTCTTTGGCGTAATGCTGAGCGGCCATTTCAACAAGGCGAATAGCAATATCGTTACCCTGATAGTAATCCTCCCCTGAAAGTTGGATGGTTTCTAACGCCTCGACTGGATGCCAATGTAAGATTTGCTGATTAAACGCTAGCTTATTCTGCTCACTGTCTAACCCATCGATGCCTTTCAGTGTCAGGATGTTCTGCTTCGCCAAATTCAGCTTGATGATAGGCTCTTGATATAAGAGCAGTTCAAATTCATCTTGACGGCCATTGCGTAGCACTTGCATCTGAATTTCAGGAAGAGGTAAACCCAGTTTTTCAAACATCTTCCATCTAAGCGTTTGAAGCGACTTGTTTAGATTTTCTTCAATCAAGTCTTCACCAATCGCCAACATAAGAGGCACAGCTCCGGGCGTCATTTCTTGCTCACCACTGGCTTCAACATTCTCATTGGCAACAAAGCCCTGATGATCCTCTTTGTTTTTCTCTTTTCGAGTTAACCAAAAAGATGCCCCCAACACTGCTAAACCTAAAGGACCAAATACGAACCAAGGAAAACCTGGAATGATCGCAAACACAAACATCACCGCTGCGGCCATCTGGAGTGATGAAGGCTGACGAGAAACTTGTTGAACCAATTCATTGGCAAGGTTGTTTTTGGTTTCACCCGGAACACGAGTCACGATTAAACCCGCAGTTATTGAGATAAGCAGTGATGGAATTTGAGCAATTAACCCGTCACCAACAGATAAAATAGCGTAAGTATTTAGCGCTTCTGACGCCGACATATTGTGCTGAAGGACCCCAACAGCAATACCGCCGAAGATGTTCGTTAAGATCACGATAACACTCGCAATGGCATCACCTTTTACGAATTTCATCGCTCCATCCATTGCGCCGTAAAGCTGGCTCTCTTTTTGAACCACTGATCGCTGACGTTTGGCCTCTTTCGCATCAATGGTCCCAGCACGCATATCTCCGTCGATACTCATCTGTTTACCGGGCATACCATCAAGCGAGAATCGTGCACTAACTTCTGCAACACGCTCCGAACCTTTAGTAATCACGATGAACTGAACAATTGTGATAATGGCAAAGACGATAATACCAACGGCCAGATTCCCGCCGACCACGAAGTCGCCAAAGGTATACACGATTTCACCGGCGTCATGTTGAAGCAAAATCAGACGACTGGTGCTTATGGTCAGCGCAAGGCGGTATAAGGTGGTGATCAGCAACATGGAAGGAAACGCTGAAAACTCAAGCGGATCACGAATATAAATTGCAATCATAAGCAGGATGATGGACATCCCCAGATTGACGGCGATAAGTACGTCCACCAAGGTTGTCGGCAAAGGTAGAATCATCATAAATACAGCGATCACCAGCATTGCGCTGAGGATGATGTCTTGTCTTCCGGCTACCTTCGCTAACCAACGTGTTGCGATTGACATAGCTACTCTCCTCCACCTAGTTGTGACAGAAACTGACGTTGCTTCTGACACATACGAAACCACTGATGTGCATCAAACTGTTCAGGGCATAGTGCGCTAATAAACAGTTGGTTCTTAATCGGAAAAATACGTTGAGGTAATCCATTGAATCGTTCGGGCTGGTTTCTCTTAAGAGCACTGTCCAAGTCATGACCATTACTCTCCAATAGCCACGAAGTCAGCATGAGTCGAGTGCCCTGCACTTCCAGCCTTATGCCAAAAGGCTTCTGGTGAATCTCTATGATGTCTGAAACCTGAACTTCTGGCAGCCTGAGCAACGCAATAAGCTGTTCAATGTTTCTCGTGATTTGCAGATCCATAATCGTCCCATAAATTACCTATGGTTCTATGATGCGAGGATTATGGTGATGGGGATATCAGGTCTACACCTGAAATAAGCCCCGGATTGTTCCGGGGCGACATGAGTTTTAAGCGGCCTGCTTGACTAACGCTTGTTCAACTTGCTGGTAACAACTGTCCCAATCAATAGCGCCATTCTCATCCTTAAGCAGTGCTTCAGGTACATATGATTTGGCTGTTTCTATCAGTTCGGCTTTATTGCGTGCATTCTGTTCAATCATCTGTTGCTCACGTTCAGAAGCAATACTCGAGATCTGATAACGAAATGATTTTTCTCGTTGGTCCTCAGGTAAATGACTAAGTTGTATCAGTTGACCAGCATCTTTGAGTGAATCACCCAGTAAGTCTCCTAATCGCTGATCATCTTTGGTTTTGTTTGCAAGCCGCCTTAAGGCTTCATCGACACGCTGCTGAGTCATTTTTTCTTTTGCTCTGTTGTGCGCATCATTCATTCCGAGGAAGTTAGTCGAAGCAATTAAGTTCATTGCTGTTCTGGAAAAATAAGCACTAATTGGCGTTGTACCAACACCCGCAATAGCGGCAATGGCAAGTCCCCCTGTTCCAACAATAGCGAAGACAATTAATGCTACAATCGAAGCCCCGCTCAGTGTTACTGCTGCTGTGGTCGCAACGGAAAAAGCTTTCGCTTTCCAATTCATCTCTTGCCAGGTATTTTTAGCGTCCTGCCACATCCGGCTCATTGCACCCGCTTTGCTGGTTTCGAAACAATCTCTGGAAAGCGTACCGACGTCTTGAAGTGCTTGACGTTGCATCGCATAGGACGCAACAGCTTGTGCACGCTCGTTGAAGCTGCCTTGCTTACGAATACCTGCCATCAAAGCATTGACCATCACTTCAGTGGAACGATGTCGGTTAACAACGTTGGCCATTTTGCGCTCTGACCATGTTTGTACCAAACCTCCGAACATGCTAGCCATCGGTTTTACGAGTGTGGAACCTGGAACTAAAGCAGAGACGAGTTGACTAGCTCCATTTGCAACAAGGCCACTTCCGGCAGCTCCCTTCGCTGCACCAGCCATGTATGGCGCACACTGTGCCAAATGAAGTAAAGCAATCATTTCTGCTGTCATTGACATAGATTCGTGGCTAGGCAGAAACTCTCGACGTCCCTGCAGGATGTCTTTAACTTGATTTTCTACGGTGCCCGTTTTCCAGACCGTTGATGCCATAGCAGCAAGATCATTGCCAAACCAACCACTGTTCGAACTGATTATCTGATAGGCATGTGTCAAGTTACCAGCAAGTGCTTGTGACTCTACAGGATGTACCATTGCCCAGTTATGCAGTTGTCCAAGTGTATTCATAACACCCTGATAATTAGAACTAAGTTCACCCGAAGACAATGTGTTATAAAGCTTCTGGTAAGCTTCTGTATAACTATTAATGCCTACCTTTGCCATTTGGCGTTCCAGAATCAAAGTACTTAAATCAGGACGATAATCCCCTGACCAATTGCCTGCTACATTCTGCTTTACCCACGCAGACCAAGATTCTAGGCTGTTCCCGCTTACACCAGGATAACCTTTTTCCTTTGTTACTTGACGGTCAAAATGAGTTAGCTCGAGCATGGACTTCTCATACTCGTCATCCAGCAGCTCGATATCTTTCACGAGAGACGCCATACTCAACTCAAGACTTTTCAATTGAGCTACTTCTTTTTCTGACTCGACTTCAGGCTTACTTCGCCAGTCCTTTCCATATAGATCAACGACATATTTTTCTTGCTTGTCTAACTCGACTTGTAGCTCTTTACGCTCTAACACCAGAGTACGTACCTGATCGTTATTAGCTCTCAAAGGTGATAAGAAAGACAAGAATCCTTGCAGGTTAAGTCGTTTCGTATTGGCGTCGATAGTTTGATCTAACATGGTATCCAGACGCGTCAACTTGTTTCCAAGAAGTACTTTAGTATCTTGCGCTATTTGTACAGTTCTGCATTGCGCTTCAAGTTTTGTGAGACGAGTAAGCTGGTGCTTGGCATCTTCATGCATTACTGTAATTTGATTGGTGACACCGTCACTAATATCAAGGCTCGCTAGTGCTTCCAACGAGGCAACATAGGATTTTGCCGCACTAATCTTCTCATCAAGATAATCGGTATATAAAGGCAAGTTTCGAGTGATGTTATCACCCAACCGCTTGCTTTGAATATCTGCATAGATATCAACACCAGCTCGATTGTTTCGCTCATGAGTGATGCTGTTCTTTCTGTCTAACCAAGAAAGACGATGCTGCGCTTGAATAACATCTTCCGCTAGCTTACGTGTTTTATCGCTGATTTCGACATGAGGAAGCTCATTTCTAACCTGTTCAGTCAGATCTAAGTCATCGTAATCGGTCAAGTCATCGGGCATTAAGCTATCACCCTTTACGACTAACCAGACGTTTCCTGTCAACGCTGCTAAAGTAGCGGCAAATTGGTCTTCCACCGTCGAGTCAGACTCAATAAACTGCTGCATCTCTTTGGCAAATACAGCCGCACCGTGGCGAAGCTGGATAATTTTACTGGGAATATCCAATCGAGCTTCGATGCCCTTTTGTTCTTCCTTAAGTTCAGATCTACTCTGGCTAAGTGCTTGTCTAATCAGATTGATCGCACCAAGTTGTGCCTTTTGTTCCTCTTTAGGAAACGGCGTTAGCACGTCATTGGCTAATGATGGCACCTTCTCCGCCAAAACTTCAGACAATACTCGAAGATTGACGGTCGACATATCTGAGGCATATCGAACAAGTTTATCTGACAGACGGTTGGCTAAAGCCTCACTATCTAAGCTTGGCGAATTAGAAATGAGTTCGTAGCTTAGTTTTGTCAGCTCTGGGGTAAGAGCAGATTTCAACGAAGGTGAACAAGTTGCATAGAATTTCTCAAATGCTTGGTACCCCGTAGATTCCAAGTTCCAAGCTTGGCTGTAACTACTCGCCAATGATTTGATTACGTCAAGTCTATCGTTCTCTTTGAACACCGATCGCTTTAACTGAATTGCGTCATTTTGTTGAGCTTTAGGGAGCCGCTCAATAGCCGATTCTACTTTTGCTAATGCCTCCTTTAGCTCTTGTGCTTTCGCTGAGAAAGTTTCAATACTTGTTGCTACTACTTCTACAGCAAGTGGTTTCTGAAAAATCTGAGCGAGCTTATCTGCTTCATCAGCAAGAGTGGCTTCCTTAATTGCTTGATTATAAGCAGAGACTTCTTTTTGAAGGTTTTGCATCGATGCAGTTTCACTATAGAAGAAACTACTCATGTAAGAGAGAGAGCTTGGAGAAGGTAACGGGGCTGGGCGGATATAACCAGTGATAGACTGTGCTGCTTGCTCCAGGTTAGACATCGGGATAGTTTTAGGTGAAGTTGACGTATCCACTGGTTTATTATCAGTTTCATTCTGTCTATCTGCGCTGTTAACCGACTTAGCGTCTTTCTTTTCAACAGTCACAGAATCCTGCGTCAACTGTTTGATTAAACGAGATGTTAGCGGTGTCTGACCGCTAAAGTCCATCTTGTTGGCTACCTTGCCTGCAAACTCTTCACCATATTCATGCGCTAGCGCGCTTAGGAATACACCTAGTGTTTTAAGGTTTCCCTCAGTTTGCTTTTGGACAAACTCCTGAACTGCATTTAGATCACTTAGTAAAGGAATCTGGGTTAACCATTGCATCACCTTTTCTGCAAAGCTGAACTGAGATGTGACGATAATTGGGTCGCCAGAAACGCTATCAGCCAGTGTTAACTGGCCATTTTCGACACTGGTTGTAAATTGGTTCAGTTCAATCGGCATAATAAACGCCTCCTAGTGATGTAACGTGTTCATTGGACAAATTATTTTGATGAAAGTCGGTGTGTAGTTGTTCATATTGACTAACCACTTCAGTGAGTTGTTCGAAAATCTCGTCACCGTTTTGAGGAGAATGAATACGAACCTGATATAGAAGCGCGCGGGTGCTCTCTTCATAGAAGATATGACCAATACCCAGCTCATTTAACGCATGGTTAAGCTGAAGTGCTCGCTTAAAAGTTTTACCCTCACTTTCAGGTTCTACTGTAGTCAGCATGCATCTCAGCATCCAATCTTGATCATTTGGTGCCATCGATACCATAAGGTGCTCATCCAGTAGCAACATGCATTGGTTTGACTGGTCAAACACCAAAGGCAGCCCTAATTTTTCACCAAGGCGGTTTAGCAGTAGTTCATGATTCATTGTCGTTCTCCCCTTAACGGATTGATCATTCGTTCCATTGGTCTAGAAGTTCGAGCATGGCTTCCTGAACGTGCTCTTTTTGTTCTGGATCTCGATAACAGGCTTCAGCCATTACCGCCATTAAGTCTTTCCAGCGTCGCAGGAACACCACTTTACGTTCATCAACCAGCGCTAACCGATTGATAATCAGTGATAGTGCGTCTGGATATATCCAGGACTGCTCAAGCAACTCTATCGTGGCAGACATAACAGAATGAGGCTCCAACACCATCGCCTTAGCCAGAGAGATGCAATGGTCTTCAAATGTAAGAAACAGCAATAACCGTTTTAAGTCTTCAACTGTGGCCGCAACTTTGGTCATATCGTCACGTCTTTGGCCTTCATCAAGCGGTTCAGCCATGGAGCGAATAAGGATGCGAATATACTGTCGTCTATCTTCATGCTGCTCTAATAGCTCAAACCAATGCGCTAGGCCTTTTTCACCTCGTTTGGCATGTTGATAGAGCTGGCGAACTGCACGTAAGCCATTCTTATCAACATTCATCCCTTGCGCGGCAGCTAAGATTTCTAGCTCGATTTCTTCTTCCGCGAGCAGTTCAGCAAGGCGTTTCTTGAGCTGTTTCTTCATCGCTGGGTCTAAACCCTTAAAACCAAGAAGAGACGTCAAAACCAAGGCGATCTTTCCCTTGTCTAAGCCTGATTTTTCTAGCGCAGAAAACACCTGAGAAGCGTCTTTCATTTGAGAAAGCTGCTCAGAGATTCGATTGATTGACTGGCGTGCCATCTCGTCCATTTGCTGGAGAAGTTTTTCCATGCCATTCATCATCGGATCCTGCGCTTTAGCGGCTAGGTTCAAACGCTTCATCATGCTACTCAACCCAAGGCTTAACCCCTCCATGGTTTCTTCCATCGCTTCGGCTCTTACTTCAGCAAGGGCTGCACTCGCTAGCGAGGCGGTTGACTCATTGGCTGGCGCGGTGTTGGGCGTATTTTGAGGAAATGCATGAAACTCTGCACTGACGTTTCCATCAACTCTCATTTTCTAAACCCCTCTCTTAAGCTGTCGACTGCTGACTAGGATGGGAGAACGAATCGAGTAGTGTTCGCAAATGCTGATCGAGATCGATTCTGACAACTAAACTATTTGATGACAGCTCTGCTTGAGCTCGATTCAACTCAGTTTTGATCTGCACATTTAAATCCTCCCCAAACTCTTGCTCCATCGTCGAGTAATGCTCTTGAGGAACGAAAAGCGTCAGGCTCTGTTTGGTTGTTTGAGTAGCGATTTGATCGCTTATTCGCTTGACCAAAAATTGGCTGATGTCCTGCTCTGTGGACCATTGCTCAATAACATTGCGTACTTGCTGACGAATCCGGCCTTTCAAGTTTTCGATTAGGCTACGTTCAAGCTCCCCTTGTTCGACAAGCCACCGAACCGACTCCTTTATTGCTTGTTGCTGGGCTTGTTCTCGCCATGTCGATTCCAATTTCTCCGCGTTTTGGTGTGCTGCTTGAAGGATACGTTCGGCTTGGTGATGGGCTTCGTCCCTTTTCAGACGTGCTTGACGAATGATTGCAGCTATTCGTTGACGGGCATTCGTTTCACAATGTGTTCTGCGGATGGCTGATTCAATTTGTTGTTTGGAAACCGTGTCACCAGATTTGTCTAAGTCACAATGCGTTACTGATATAACAAATGGCTTCATAAAAAACGCTCCAATCTGAATATCCAGCTTTCGACACGCTCTATGTCGTCTTGAGCAAGTGCAATCGGTGTATCGAATACCGGTAAGCTCAGGCGAAACAGCGACCAAAAAGGTTGATCGCTCCAAAGGTGGTAGATGGCGCTGGCACTAAAAAGCTCAGCTTGTTCCAGAACATTGTTTGCTGACCATGCTGGAGGTTCGCTACCCGCTGGCCATAGAGCTATCAACTGTTCAATTTGAGGTTGAGTAAATTTCTGTCGTAAGACGCTTCGATAGCTGCTATCCCACAAGTAATCTGGGCAGTTTTGCGACAACAACCCAGCGGCTGTCGCAAGTAGAGAGATTCTTGGCAAAACAGACAGCCACTTATTCATTTCCTCTGAGCACTCACTTAGCCATACTGACTGACACCCTGAGCGGCTTAGAATAACGTTATCAAGTCTCTTGCTCACCAATTGATTGTGTTCTCGGGCAGACTGCAGAGTCTCCAAACCCAGCTTTGACCACCATTGAGGATGCAATCTTGAGCTGACTTCCCTCAGCATTTTGTTCTGCGATATCGTATCAACAATCATCTTCAGCCCTCTTTTCTCCGGCTTAACCCCAGCCCAGCTACACCGGCAATAAGCACACTACCTAAACCAACGGTTACCGGAGTTTTGTTTGCGACGAGCCAGTTCTGGACATCGTCCCAATCGGAGTTAGGTTGAACGACTGGCTGATAACGGAAGTCTGCGGGTTGTAAGAACAAACTGATGTTTTCGTATTGCAAATCAGGAACCGCATTTTTAATCAGATTCCGTATCTGGGACTCTGAGTTGCCTAAGTTCGCCTCCGGAGAGTACTTGATGTACACAGCAGCCGATTTTTCACTGGGTGCTGCACGTCCTGTATTGGTGCTCTTATCGCTTTGAGCAATTGATACTCGTGCGCTGATAACACCATCCATGCTAGATAGTGTTCTTTCCAATTGTTGCTCTTTTAAATAGCTCATCTTAGCGTCTTCCTGAGCTGGGGAAGAGACAAGCTGACCGGAAGGAAATAGCTGCTCGATACCAACGTATTCGGCCTTCGGATAACCATTTTGTCTTAACAATTCAACCGCATTAATGAATTGATCTTTTTCGATCTTCAGTGTTACCTTGCCCGTTTTTGCGTCAGTTTCTGAGCTTGCATCAATATGATTGAGCATAAGCAACGCCACCATTTGGTTGGCTTCAGACTGCGGCAGGTTTTGGTAGAGTTCGACTTTACAACCTGTCAACAGCAAAGCCATTACTAAGGCTAGCCATTTGAACTTTTTCATTGCATTGTCACCAGTTTGTTGATCGATTGAGAAAGGCTACCAGCCGTTTTTGCTGCAAGATCGACTTCCACTAAAGCTCTTGTCACCATAGTTTGGCTCTGAATAGCCTGATCGGGTGAAATCCCCATAGGAGCGTTCGAGTTAGGCATTGGGCCGACAATGTCATTGAGCTTGGCTGTTTCCTGTGTTCCCTGTTGCATTAGTTGGCTGAACTTATCCACCATGGCTTTATCTGGGTTGACTGTTTCAGCCTGCTTATCCAGAGCCGAATAGGTTGCTTTAGCAATTGCACTCAGTTCCATGTTGACCTCCGGTAATCAGTGAACAAATTTTCTGTGTGTCTGCACTTTCAGCGGTCGATACGTACAAATAACGCAAACCTTCAGCTTGAGGCGTATGTAACCCGTTCAAAGAGCGAATTGCCTGAGCTCTTTTGTCGAGAGCAAAATAGATCAAGCTGGCACATACGCGTCTGTCTTCTTCATCTTCAATCAACAAAGGGAACGCATTGACGATGCTAAGTGCATGTTTTTCAAGCCTGTGATTTGCCGCAGCCAATGCTGCTTCAACAAGCAGTTGTTTGTCTGAACTGTTCATATCTTCGCTATGATCCCCTGCACCATGTCTTTGACTGCTTTGATTAAGGCACTCTCATACCCTAGAAAGTTGGAATACTGCTGCACTGAAAATTGAGCTTGCAGCATTTGATCTGGGTTGTTGGGGTCCGCTTGTGCCATTTTGGTTTTAATGTCCTGTGCTGATTGGGCAGACATCTGGGACAATTGGTTGATAATCGCATTAAGATCCATATCGACCTCCTATCTTTTGCTACCCGCACGAAACTCGGATGGGCTGCATTGGTAGCGCTTTTTGAAAGCACCAATAAAGTGGGAGTGGCTACTAAAACCGGCATCAAAAGCGACGTCTGCGATCTTACGATCCGTTTCTAAAATCACTTGTTTTGCGTAGTTTAGGCGTTGCTCGGTCAACCAGGTTTTAGTTGATTGGCCGTAGTATTTGTAAAAAGCCGTGTTGAGCTTAGTCACTTCCATTCCGAGCTTTTCGGCGTAGCGAGATACTGTCCATTGCTCGTATAGATGCTTGTTTACAAAATCAAAAACTTTATCGTTAGAATTCGCGTATAGGTTAAGAAGATTGGAGAAGTAAGGCTTGTCCATCTCAAGGCAATAGGTAAAGACGAACCGCAACATCACGGCTTTGTTTACTTTGTGAAGCTGCTGAATGACATTCACCAGTTCATCAAACACAGGAACCGCGTTCACTTCGCCAACTGCAGGTTGAGTAGCTGTATCGCTGGATTTAATAAGGTCCGTTAGTAATGGATAAACTAAACAAATTTCACCCGGATAAAAGAATACGCTCATCCAGTCATTGCGATTTGCCGCATGTATTTCGGCCTCTTCCCCGACCATAACGAGCTGGTTTGCTGCCACCTCTGTTCGCTTTCCTTGATAATCGATATGACCAGGCTTATAAAACAACACCACTTGTAATGCTTTCATATCAACGACCTTCTGTTTTTGTTGTTGTGTTTAGTTTGCCTAGGTCAAGCTAAGGTCGGTATCAGGTGAACACCTGAGTTCTGCTTTAGGGGTGTGGAAAGTGTTTATTTATAAGGAGTTGAACAACTTTGCGCCGTATCCTTACAACATAATCTCGCCTTGAATATCTGCTGACATTCAAGGCGAGTTGTGGGTATTAATAGATAGTTCTGGTTTATCGTGCTTGCTTTGACTTTAGTAAATTAAAACCCATTGGGGTTGTCGATAATGTATAACCAACCACCGTCGACATATAGCATCGTCTCAAGCGCCGTTCCTTTTGTGACATTAGGAATCTCCCAATCAGAACGAATCATGGCTATATCACCATTTATATGGACTGAAACACTGCGTGTGATGATTTCTACATCACCTTGCATGAAACTTTTAAGTGCAAGCTTTATCTCTTTATGGCCTTTAGCTTGGTTGCCCTTCTCATCCAAGATCATAACGGCATTTTCATGAAAGAGCGTGCCTAAACCTTCCAAGTCTTGTTGCGCAAAATATTGTCCAAACAGAGAGTGCAGCTCTGAAGGTGATTGTGGTTTTATGTAGTCAGCATTTGCTTGGAAGCTAAACGAACAAAGAGAGACTAAAAGTAAGATCAAACGCATGGGTGCTCCTTAAACTGAAATCGTGAATATGGGCCAAGTACGTTGACTTAACCCCTGACAAATTACATTAAGGAAATTGTTCACTTTCTAAAATTAGGGTCTGAAAAGTAACTAGTTACCCATTAGTAACTAGTGGGCTGAAGTGAAATTGGCAGTTACACTCATATAGATATAAAAAGCGCTTGGAATAACGAACCGTGAAAACTTTGCAGTCAGAAACAAAGCACCAACTCCAACCTGATGACTATTGCAGTGTAGATAAATACTTAACTCTTATTTCAACTAAATGGACTGCACATATTGTCTGGCTGTTGAGTGAGCATGAACAAATGCGTTTTGGTCAGATTCGTAAACAGTTGGCTTTGGTATCCACCAAAGTTCTTACTGAGCGTTTGAAACTATTGCAACATCATGGGTTTGTATGGAGAAAACAAGAAGAAACTATCCCTGTTACGGTTAGCTACGGCCTTACCTCTAAAGGAAAAGAACTAGCACATGTTGTCGATATCATTGTGCAAAAAGCCGATGACTGGTATGCCATGTAATCAGTCTTCTTGAAACTAATAAAAATGTTACTTCACTGTTCTTAAGAAGCAAAAAGAGTCTGATAACATCAATCATATCAATACCCCTAATCAATAACGTGAACGATCGTTCAATTTTGGATATACTAGAAAAATATATGAAATTAATTTAGTAAAGCATCCCTCCTCGTTTACTGGTAACTACAATCAAACGAGGTATTTCAATGAGCATTTTAACCAAACCTTCAGTTATATATCCCGAATACACCCTCACATCGGATGACATTGTCCATTTTATAGAGAGTTGTCACCCTGACTCCAAATACCGCTCAATCGCTATCGAAATGATAAAGCACACCATGATTCAAGAACGTCAAACCTGTATACCTTTTGATGCTATTTTAGACTTGAAAGGTTTTGAAAGAAGGCAAAACATTTACGAACAGTTTGCCCGAGACTATTCACAGATAGTCGCAGAGCAAGCAATCATAAACTCTGGGTTAACCGCTAAAGACATAACCATGGTCATAGCTGTCTCATGTACTGGGTTTATGATGCCGTCTTTAACGGCCCATTTGATCAATGCATTAGATCTTAACCAGAGTACAATCCAACTTCCCGTGGCACAAATGGGCTGTGTCGCTGGTGCTTATGCCATGCATAGGGCTTATGAACATTGCCAACTGTCGAAGAGCAATAATGCTCTCATTGTGGCTCTAGAAACTTCCTCTCTATGCTTTGATCCCGAAGCAAATCAGCTTCAAGACTTTGTTTCTGATGCTATTTTTGGAGATGGTGCTGCTGGTGTTGTGATGAGAGGAGATGGCTTTGGTGAGGGTTTACAAATACAAAACTCAGAGAGCATTTTCTTAAAGGATACTGAAAATTACATTCAATATCAGATGACCGACAAAGGTTTCCAATTTTCATTGGATAAAAAAGTCATGTATTCAATAGAAAAGGTAGCTCCTTACTTACATCACTTTTCTACGACTTCAATAGGTAATAGTACAGACTTAGACTTCATCATCGCTCATACGGGGGGAAGACGAATATTGGATGAACTGCAAAAGCACTTAGGATTATCGCCAGATAAGCTGCAACATTCGCGAGAATCTTTAAGGGAACATGGAAATACATCAAGCGTATCAGTCATTGATGTACTATATCGCCACTACCTGACCTCCCAAAATGGTGAAAAAGGTATCGTTGTAGCATTTGGCCCAGGTTTCACATCAGAAGTACTATATGGTCAATGGCAAAGTTAAGCGAATGCTATAGATATCTATGAATAATAAGTGTGTCATTTACTACGACATCATACATAACTCAGGTAATGAGATTGCGGCATGGCACGCTTACTTTTCAAAATAGACTACTCTGCTCACTGTTGTTGTAACCCTTTGCGGAGCATGTATCTTCTGAATTAATTCAATACTGTGAGGATTAGTTGTGGGCTGGTTGTATTACGTTGTGATGGATAGCGCCAAATGAAAACCGTCATAATCTTGAAGAGTACGACGGCTTATAGGTTTCTATACGTAAGTCACTGTATAGTGGGCGTGGAAGTAACGATAACGGGTAAATGTCAGACGTTAGCACCCTTATTAAGAGCTTTGCTATAGACACTTCTCTTATACAAAAGCGAAGGTTTCCTTAATAAAGCGCACAATGTGAGAAATATTAGAATAGACCAATGAAAACTACCGCCACTATATTCATCACTGTAACTAACATTCGCAACCTTCTCCTCTTTCACTCTAGTTTTAAACATATCGAGTTCCGAGTTCAGATTGGACACCATATCTATAACGGCCAAATCAAAACCTTCGTTAGAGTTTTCATGGAACGTTTCCTCTAAGCCGACAGCTGTTGACAAAGATTCCACATCACTCGTGCCTGGAGCCCTAAATAACAACTTACTACTATTAATGTCGAATACTGCAGTGTCGACAAACGTTTGAGTCGTATTCTGATCACCAGGAATTAAATACAAACCAGCGATAGTCCAATAAAGTAGAGCGGCGTTATTCTGGCTACTGCGTGCAACTTGATCATAGGAGACTAAAGCCATCACCTGCACATCATACAATCTCGAAATTTGCTTTAGATTTTCAAAACCGCCACCCTTTTTTAAATAAGAATCAGAAATGATCTCAATTCTACTTACGTAATCAAGCCCCATAAATTCGCTTCTTACTTTTGACAAGATTTCGTGCTTACGCTTCGCCGACAAGTTCAATCTACTGTAGTTTGAACTGGGAACAAAGGCGATGCCAACGTTGATGGGCAAAACTAAGTGAGGCATTGTCGGCTGATGTTCCTGATAATCTTTAGTATTGGGATACAGGAAATCGACTAAGCTACTTGATGCGGTTTCTTCGCTTTGCCCAAGTCCGCTGCACCCTGTTAATAAAAACAAGAAAGCAAAAATAAACGAAACTATTTTCATACTATTGTCCCTTTAAAATAGTAATTTCCCTATAAGAACTAATTACATACACGTTTATCTATCAAAACACATGCACTGTAACATTTATTCATGTCGTTTACTTCATCGGCTTTAATAGATAAAAAATCTATTATCTTCACAAATAATCTCGGGGAGGCAATCATCAATTCAAGCCTTGCTTGAGTAATGGAGATCGAATAATCATTGCGGTTATTTATTAACGCTCTAATGTTGTATTAAGCCCTCAAAAATCAACCAACATATCCCAAAAGCGTTGCCTAGTCGCGGGAGAATTGTCTCGGTGTGTGATGTACTGCGCGTGTGATTCCGAAGTCGCTGCAGGGGAAAGTTTGATACTCCACATGGGATCAATCTGGTTTGGTAGCATGGAATAACGGACATCAATAACGCTCAGTTTGTCATTTGGGTGGATAGCTAGATAACCGTTTGAAAAGTGGCGAAAGCGCTCAAGATCTTTAGCCTGTTGTGAATTCTTCTCTAGCCATGGAATATCTCTATTGATGTCAAACTTGGCAATTGATTCGCCGCTATAAACTTTGGTAGAGCTGCCTACCCTAATGGCGTCTACGTGATAGTGTTCGTCTGTTTCATAAATCACTTTCCACACCAGTATATTAGCAAAGCTCGGTTTCACCTCCATTCGGTTTGGAGAATGATTTCGCTCTTGGGCCAAATGCCAGCCCTCATTGAAAGCTCTCTCTTTTTGTATGATTCCAAGCGATAGATAGGTTAACCCCCATAGCAAAGCGATCCTTGCTCCCCATGGCGTTCGCTTTCGGAACGTAACGGCAAGGCAAATCAAAATCGGTAAAGTAAAAATGGGGTCGACTACGGACACCATGTTCCATGCATACCGCTCTTGAGAAAAAGGCCAAAGCAACTGAGTGCCATAGGACGTACAGGCATCAAGCAACGCATGGGTACTAAAGCCAAGTGCGCAATGTAACCAACTTTGACCAAACTTGAGCCCACACCTTCTAGCGAAGAGGCAATGCAAGACCAAAGCACAAAGCAAGCTACCGAAAGGGATAAATAGAAGAGAATGAGTAAACTGTCGATGGTATTCCAGAAACAATAAAGGATCGTTAGAAGAGCGAATGAGGACGTCCAAATCTGGTGACATCCCTGCAAGCATGCCCAAACCACCGGCAACAAGTAAGTGCTTTTTATTGCATACTGACTGAGGCAAAGCAGCCCCAATTAATCCCTGCGTTAACGGATCCATGTTTCTCCAAACCTGTACTCTTTTAAGAATCGAATCATCGGAAATTGTCCGAGTTTCAATTGGATAATGCTTAGTTAACTTGCGGTTTGCTCGCTTTCTGTTGTTCCTTTGTCGCTAAGTCTACTTGTTGGTCAACAAAGTTGAAAAAGTTATCTTTGCTAATAAAAGGGTTATTGGAACTTGCCTCTTTCACTCTATCTCGGTTGGAGAACAGGTTGTTTTTATGAGGGTGATTAGACAAGTTAACCGTTACAACTGGGCTACTCTCGGCGATTTTTTTGATTCTTTTCATGCTCGCGAAGTATTGCTTAGCGAGAGCAGGATTTTGGAAATTGACTCCATGCCCACCGACGACAAAAGCGCGATATTCGCTTCCGCTATCTTTAACTAAGAAATCAATCGACAAGTCACCTTCGGTATGCCCTGGCGTGATGTAAAACGTAAACTTTGTGTCGCCTAACAAAACTTCAGATTTATCTTCAGCAAATTTAAAGACTTTCGGTGGCATGAATTTATTTTCACCTTTACTCTTTTCTGATTGCTTTTTAGTTAGTTCTAAGCCCTTTTCTGTCATGATCACTTTTGAATTGTAGATGGATTGGAGAAACTCTGCCCCACCCACATGATCGGAATGTCCATGCGTTACAATAATATAGCTCACTGCTTTATCACCTAACCCTAACTTCTGTAAGTTTTGGGGAATCCATTTACTGTACGGAAAATCAAGGGTATCAATAATCACTAAGCCAGATGACGTATCTATCGCATAGGAAGAAACCCATTTGTCGCCAATATAATAAACGTTGTCGAACATCTTAAACGGCTCAATATAGCCGTTTTCAGCACTCATCTTAGGTATACCCGTTTGAGAAAGTGTTGATGCTGACATAAACACTGTCATCAAACATAGAACTAAGCGCATTCCTTTCTCCCTAATGCCAATCAATAGCCAAAGTTCCACCGCCTTTACCGTTTTAGAATTAAACTTTGGTGTGTAGTTTTGCAAGCCTACCATACTGGATGTACAGACAGCATGTTATTATATGCATTTAGCTTAATATTCAATTGCTTGGTATGTCGCTTAACTACCACACCCTGCTCATACACCAAATGAAAATTATCGACTCAAGGAATAATGACAAAATGTCATAGAAAGACAGAATTTATAAAAACGTCTAAGAATCATTCACAAGCGATTCTAGCTGAGGTATACCTTACATCAATTCCAATTAAGCAGCTCTACATCTATCCATATTACTGACTGATCACCCTAATAGTTATCTACACCTCATTAAAGTTGATCACAGTTCTAAAAGTTATTGGAATACTGCGATATAGCCGCAGCTAAAGTAAGAAAAATCACACATTTTTCAAGGTACTGATACTGCTATATTACTTTGCTGAAGGTAATTGAGATATCGATACGTCAAAGGCAATTAAACAGGTATGTTCTCATGAAAGTAAAAATCGGGGTTACATTCAGGACTGACAACAGAGGTAAAGCGCATTCTGACTATGATTGTGTCGCTATCAACAGTATCAACTTGTTAAAAAATGACAAGGGAGCCCCCCTTTTTCCTTTTACGGTGGAAGCTGTTACTTTGCCAAAAGGCGTTTCTGGCTCTGAGACTCCAATCCATGATGCTTCATGGACGGATCTCGATGGTATCGATATGCTTTATATTCCAGGCGGGCCTTTTGCAAACGACACCCAAGTGGCCACATCCGAAGAATCATCTACTGACCATTTAAAAGAAAAAGACTTTAATCGAGTGAATCCAAGCCCGACTAAAGCATCTGATATTCGCAAGCACAAAGAACACCAATTCCGCACTCAGTTTGAGCTCAAGATGATTGGTTACGCCAGACAGCGTGGTATTCCTATTCTTGCTGTTTGTGCTGGTTCTTGGCGCTTATTAGAAGCATACGGTGGCAAAGTCAGAACGATGGAACTCAATGAGAGAGCGGTTCACCACAACCCCAAAAACCCTTGGAGTATCTCTCATGCCGTTAAGTTACTTGGCGGCAAAATGCTAACTCAACTCATGCACAAAAAAGGAGTCAGCCCTTCAGATTTAGCGAAAGTAAACTCCACTCATTGGGCTGTAGCCGTAACAAGAGATCACCTATTAGAAAGTCGTGACTCAAGCACAACTGAAGCCAGTCGGCATTTAGAAATCAGCGCTGTATGTCAGGATACGAAAACGGTCGAAGCCTTTGAATCTTTATATGGCACGCCTGCTTTAGGAATCCAGTGGCATCCAGAATCTTATTTACCCACTATGCCCGGTTTACCCGATACGCCAACTGATGAGGCATATCAGACAGCCTTGAAAAGTCAGGCAATATTCTCTTTCATGGTTTGGGCAGCCTATGTCAGGCAAAAAGGCGTTCAGTCAGTCGCCGACGAGGTAAGAAAAGAACATGCCGCCTACCAACACCTAAAAACGGCCAAAGGTCTGTACACGAATAAAGATTTCGATAATGGACGTACGGTGATAAAGCAGGCTGAAATGACACTTAGCCCAGATACGTGGACACCTAGGATGAAAAGGCTTCGCCAAGAGCTGTTAAAACTGGAAGAGTCACCAAACTAAGGTCGAACGCACACCTCTATATAGACTGTGCCAATTGATGATTGGCAACAAGCCCGGGATTTTACTTCGTCTAAAATGTGACTTTATAGAGCGCTTACACTCGGCATTAATAAAGCTAAATTCCAGACAGAAGACCTGTTCCACTCTTTGATTTAAGATGCGGCGACTGCCCCATGCTTTTAATCCAATCTATACGCCCACAAACTGATCGGTTAAATAGTGATTCGAAGCGTCCACTGAATAGTTACTAGTAATTTATTTGGATACACTGGCGCATACGTAAGGAGAACACCCCTAACTCTAATTTTTTCTTTAAAAATTATTTGATTAGCTAGCGAAAGCCCTATCTGTGTATTTTACTTAACAGAGAGCAATCAAGATTCACGGATGAGAAGATGGCTAAAAACAACAACGTCAATACAGATAAAAAAAATACAAAAATAGAGATTGAAAAAAGCAGCGAACTAAAGCCAAAAGAAAGAACAAAAAAGAAGAAGCTCAGGCTGCATTCACACCTGAGGGTTAACATCCCACTCTTCCAGTCTCTCATGATGATCTTACCATCATTAGCTAAGCACGCAGAAGCTACCGAGGGGTCAGGTGATTCTACCCATGACAAAGATGTAACAACGACAAACAGTGTTGCAGATGAAACCATCGTCGATAAACAAGAAAATGCAGCACCCTTAGAAGCCACTCATCAAAGCACTCAAACAAATGAGCGCCAAGAAAACCCCAATACCACTGGAAGTGAGGGCCCTCATGGAGCAAGCACGCATTTAGTTCCTTCCCACCACCTATCGACGCTTTCACACCCGCAAGTTCATTACATCCCTTCGACCTCCATGCCAACCATTTCTGCAGGAGGTAACGGTCAGCCAACTCATTCAAACACGCCCCCTACACCAACTTTACCAGTCACTTTTATTCCAGAGGTGATCAAGGGGACGTACGGAGAGCTTCATGTTGATGTAAACGGCCAATACACGTTCGTATTAAACCCAAACTCACCTCAATACATCTTGCTGAATCAACACCAACAAGGTACTGATCACTTTGCGTTGCATCTTTCTAATGGCGCGAGCATCGTTGTTCAGATACCGGTAACTGGTAAGCAAGACTTACCAAGTATTTCTGGCGATTTAACAGGGGTCGTTACCGAAGATCACAATATCGATTCACAAGGCTTGCTGCATGCGAATGGTAAAATTGACGTCATTGACCCTGACCAAAATGAAAGTTCAGTCACTCCAGAAGTTATTTCAGGTAAATATGGCTCATTAAACATAGAGGCCGATGGACACTGGCAGTATCAAGTAGACAACTCGCTTTCTAACGTTCAAGCATTAACCGGGGCGACTTCACTGCATGAAAGTTTCACGATCCACACTAAAGATGGCACGCCGCAAACCATTGATATGACCATTGGGGGCAACGATGACAATGCGGTTATCACCGGTGTGGACGCGGGCTCGGTCTTAGAGGATCTAACTACTCAAGTACAAGGACAACTTTCAGTAACAGACCCAGACCTTGGAGAAGACCATTTTCAAGCCTCTCAAGTTAATGGCCATCTAGGTACGTTAACCATCGGCAAAGATGGAGCATGGACTTACGACCTCGATAACACCAATCCAACCCTGCAAGCCTTGGGTAAAGGCTCGACGGCGACTGATACGATTACCGTTCATTCGGTAGATGGTACGCCACATCAAATCACAGTCACCATTAACGGCACCAATGACCGCCCTACTATCTCCGGCACCTCAAGTGGCGCAGTGATCGAACAAGGTTTGAATACGGCAGGAAAACCCGATGCGGCAGGGAGTTTAAGCGCAACTGATTTAGACAAGTCTGACACCATTACGTGGGCAATTAACCAACCCCAAGGCCAATGGGGAATGTTGTCGATTGATCAGAATGGACATTGGCACTATCAGCTAGACAATTCGACCGGTGGTGCCGCGGATAAGCTCGCGGCTGGTGAGCATCAGTCTGAATCATTCTGGATCACCGCTACCGATTCAGCTGGAGCAACAGTCCCTCATAAAATCGTTATCGATGTACAAGGTAGCAACGACAAACCGATTGTCAGTGCGTGGACTCAGCTTCCTGCGGGCAAAGAAGATCAACCTGTAACCATAAAAGCTTCTGATTTGCTAACGCATGCAAGCGATGTTGATAGTAGCGATGTTTTGCATGTGACGAATCTGCAAGCCACTCACGGACATCTGGTCGACAACAAAGACGGCACTTATACCTTCACGCCAGACAAAGATTTCAATGGTGAGATTCGACTCACCTATGATGTCGTTGACGGCCATGGTGGTAGCGTCAGCACTCAAGCTAAGTTTGACCTTACCGCAACTCCAGATAACGCGATTATTACAGACGCACAAACCAATGCAGACTTAAGGGGAGTGACTGAAGATCGTAGTTACATAGATACCCACTACCAACTGCATTACGACGGCAAACTAAACATCCAAGACCCTGATGCGGGAGAGGCTCAGTTTGATCCGAATATTGGTCCACAAACCTATCAAGGTATTGGCTACGACACCAAGCTCGGTGGGCACATACTGCTCATGCGCGACGGTCACTACACCTATACGCTCGACAACCGCAACATACAGAACTTAGCGCAAGGTGAAGTGAAACACGACTCAGCTGTTATACGCTCAGCAGATGGTACAACGCATACGATAGAGCTGACGGTTCATGGTACCAACGATGCTCCAACCATCTATGCACAGTCGCACTCTGTGACTGAAGGTGGAAGCGTGCTAAATGGACAAATGGTTGGCCAAGATATTGATACAGGCGCAACCTTGACTTACAGCGCACCTCAGATTGATGGTTTAGTGGTTAATCCGGACGGCAGTTATAGCTTCAACCCCGCTCATTCTAGCTATCAATCGTTAGCATCAGGTGTCACGAAAACGCTTACTGTTCCCGTAACAGTCACAGACGAACATAATGCGAGCAGCACTCAAAACCTCTCAATAACGATTACAGGCGTTAATAACTCTGCCGTTATTGGCGGTGTCGACACGGGTGACGTAACCGAAGGTAATGCTGGACAGAACATGTCCCCAGATTATGCTCAACCGGGCATGGCTCACTTAGTAAGAAGTACCATTAGAGCCAGTGGCAAGCTTTCTATTTCAGACACAGATACAGGAGAGGCAGAGTTTGATACACACGGACTTGGCTTTAATTATTCTGGTCAATATGGCGACCTACTTCTACGAAAAGATGGAACTTGGTTTTATCACGCTGATACGGGGCAGATTCGTAGCACTGGTGGTCTCGCAAGCACCCGAGGAACAACCATAGATCAGCTTGGTGAAAATCAAACTCTAACTGACACGATTACCGTTTTTTCTAAAGATGGTACATCGCACGATATTGTCATTACGATTCACGGTAGCAACGACAGACCTTACTGTGCTTCCGAAGTACAGCTCAATTCGGGTAAAGAAGACCTAGCTCAAACCATTACAGCAACCGAGTTATTGGCAAATACCGTTGACGTAGACGCCAATGATGCAGGCAAGCTCACTATTGCTAATTTGCATGCTGATCATGGTTCAATTCAAGACAACCACGATGGTACCTACACTTTCACGCCAACCAAAGACTATAACGGCCAAGTTCATTTCACTTATGATGTGCAAGACGCACATGGAGGTACTACCCACACTGGCGCAAGTACCACCCTCGTAGCGACCCCAGATAAAGCCATTATCTCTGAAGTGACCACCGGAAGGGTTATTGAGGATGGACCACATGCAATGCACAACAACGGCACAACAACTGAACTAGCCAACGGCCAACTTCAAGTCATCGACCCAGACAATGGCGAAGATAAGTTCCAATACAGTCAATTTGGTGAGACTCAAATTCACGACCCGTTTGGTGGCATGCTTCGAATTGATAGTGCGGGTAATTGGGGATATAGCGTCGACAACGCGGCGCTTCAACATCTAGCGCAAGGGCAAGTTGAAACGGTTACCTATCGAGTACACAGCTTCGATGGTACTGCCTACGACTTAAATATTGATATCGTCGGAACTAACGACGCACCGACAGTCACAAAGGTAGTTCTCAGCAACGGCACGGAAGATATAAACTATCAAATGCAGGCGAGTCAGTTCGGATTCACCGACGTCGATACAGGCGATACGCTGCATTCCATCGCGATCACTGACCTGCCACCAGCGGCTCAAGGTAAGTTTGTACTCGATGGACACGATATCACCGCAGGTCAGCGTATTGCCGCGTCCGATATTGCTAAGCTTCAGTTTGTCCCTTCCCCAAACTTTAACGGTGATGTTCAATTCAAATTCACGGTTAATGATGGACATGTCGATTCACAAGAAGCAACCAACACTCTGCATATTGACGCGGTTAGCGATGCAGCACAGTTCAATGGCCGCGACACTGGAGATGTTCATGAAGGACATACCTATACAGCGCCAGACGGTTCTATGTCTGGCGGCTACGTCGATGATCGTTCACCAGATCACATGCATGGAAACATCGGTAAAATATGGAACGATGAAATACACACTGATGGTCACTTGAACATCATTGATCCAGACTCCGGTGAAAGCCATGCTCAAACAGGTACTTACCAAGGTACATGCGGGCATGTGATACTCCAGAGTAACGGAGATTGGAGCTATTACGCTTCGATCGGCCAAGATGCAACGGGTAGAAAAATTGATCATCTCGGTCAAGGTGAGTCAATAACGGATACCGTCACCGTCAAATCGGCTGATGGTACCACTCACGACATTCATATCACCATTCATGGCGACAATGACCGCCCGTACTGCTCTTCAGAAGCTCAGCTCAACAGCGGAAAAGAAGATCTCGCGCAAACCATAACTACAACCGAACTATTAGCCAATACTGTAGACGTTGATGCCAACGATGCAGGTAAGCTCACTATCGCTAATTTGCATGCGGATCACGGTACTATCGTCGACAACCAAGACGGCACATATAACTTCACACCAAATAAGAACTACAACGGCCAAGTTCACTTCACCTATGACGTCAAAGATGCTCATGGTGGGGTTACTCATACTGGCGCGTCTATCACGCTGTTACCGAGTAATGATGCCGCCACATTGCAATCAACACTCGCCTCCAACTTTGTAACTGAAGAGCACCTAAAATCAGGGACGAGCACCAATGAATTATGGTCAGGTTGGAAAAACCTTGATATTCAGGATATTGACTCGCCATCCGAAGCGAAAGTTACTCAAATAGAGGTCAATGGTGTTAAGCACACGGTACCAGCAAACTTCGCGATGAACCTTGCAGGTGTCCACGGTACTTTCAACTTCACTCATTCAACCGATGGCCACGATAAATGGAGCTACAGTGCGGACAATAGTCATACTGAAGTTCAATCACTGAGTCATGGCGAATCATTGACTGATACGATCACTCTAATCACCGCGGATGGAACACGAATCCCGCTGACAGCCAAAATCTTAGGCACCGATGATCATGTAATTATTGATACACCTGACGCACTAACGGCCGCATTGGGAACGGCTGTAGAGGACAAGGTTACCTCTATTTCAGGCACCCTACTCGCGCACGATTCCGACAGTAAAGATTCCGTCACCTTTACTGCAGGTAACTCTGTTGGTTCTTACGGCACTCTTCATGTGGATAGTGATGGACAATGGCATTATGACTTAGACCACTCAAAGGCCAATGTTCTGCAGCAAGGTGAAACCAAAGCAGAGGGCTTTGATATCACAGCAACATCTACTGACGGCTCAACTACCACCAAACATATTGAAGTGTTAGTGCAAGGCAGCAGTGATACGGCAACAATATCTGTTATGTCGAATCCCGATGTACATGAGGACAGCTCTTCAACGCCTGTCGAAATGATATCAGGTAAGCTAAGTGCCCTCGATCCTGACCACGACCAATCAGCATTCTCAACGGATGTGGGTAAACGTCATGATCCATTTAACAGTGGCGTTCACGGTGGTCTTCATATATCCAAAGATGGCTCTTGGACGTATACCGTTAACAACAGCCAAATTCAGCAATTAGCTGCAGGGCAAGAGGAGCATGTCCAATACAACGTGCATACTGTTGGTGGTGATTATCATATTATTGATATTAAGATCATAGGAACTAACGATATACCAACCGTATCGGCAACTACTCTTGCCCATGGCACGGAAGATACACACTATCAGATGCAGGCGAGTCAGTTCGGTTTCAATGATGTAGACACTGGCGATACGCTTCATTCAATCGCAATCACCGACCTGCCACCAGCGGCTCAAGGTAAGTTTGTTCTCGATGGACACGATATCACTGCTGGTCAAAGTATCGCGACTGCCGATATCGCGAAGCTTCAGTTCCTCCCTGCCACCGACTTTAGCGGCGATGTTCAGTTTAAATTTACCGTGAGTGACGGACATGCTAGCTCTGCAGAAGCAACGAACACATTACATATCGAAGCGATTGGAGATGCTGCTACTATCACTGGTATTGACTCTGGTTCTGTAACAGAAGATTCGCACTTAAAAACATCTGGAAGCCTCACAGTTACAGACCCAGATAGTGGAGAAACTCATTTTACAGCGACATCAGGTTCAACCCAACTTGGCACCTATACCATAGATGCGTCTGGCCATTGGACGTATTCGCTTGATCCTCGTATTCAATCTCTACATCAAGGAGAAACCACACCCGATGTGTTTACTGTGCATAGTGCTGACGGTACAGCGCATGTGATAAAAGTGACGATCACTGGAACCCAGGATGTCCCAGTAATTACTGGGCAAAGTACAGGCACTGTTTACGAAGACTCTCAAACGACTGTTTCTGGAACTCTTAATGCTGATGATAAAGACTATGGACAGAGTGGTTTTTGGGCACAAAGTCATATCGCGAGTGCACATAATTTTGGCGATCTCTCAATTGACCAAAATGGCTACTGGACATTCCACCTTGATTCTACAAATCCAGCAGTAAATGCACTAGGAGAGCATGATACGCTTCAAGAGACGGTGACAGTAAACACTATTGATGGTACGTCAAAAGTAATTCAGATAACCATTCACGGCACCAACGACGCACCGATTCTCGGCGTTAGCCAAACCTCATCGACTACGGGCACATTAACAGAAACAGATGTTGACGTGAGCGATACTCATACATTCTCTGTTGTCCATGCAACGGGGCAATTCGGTTCGCTATCGGTCGACCCAGATTCGGGCGCGTATGTATACACAACCAATGGTTCGGTAGCTGGAATGAGTTATAACACGGCGACACACACATACCACGGCAGCGACGTGTTTGAAGTAAAAGTGAGTGACGGCCATACTGAAGATTCGAAATTCATCACTTTTGATGCCAACGGTCATGTTTCAGTTGTGCCAGGACAATCACCGACCATTTCAACCTCTGTGCCTTCCAATCCACTGGTAACGACCACACAACCAAGTTTACCAACTGGGACAAACACTCCGCCAAATAATGCAGTCACCGTCGATTTAGCAGCGTCTAGTGATACTGGTACTTCCGATACCGATAACCTCACGCAAGACAGTACACCAACCATCACCGGACACACAGATATTCCCTTCTCGAAAGTCACGATTTACGATGGTTCAACACCTGTTGGACACGCGGTGTCTGATGCGTCTGGCCAATATAGTGTTTCGACAAGCAGTTTATCAGACGGCGATCATAACCTATCTGCCAAAGCACTAGCCCCTTCCTCAGTGTTACCGGTTACATCTTCGCTTCTTTCTGTTCATATAGATACACAAGTACACATCGGTATTCACACAGACGCAATCACTACCGATAATGTAATTAATGCTCAAGAATCAAACGGATCTATTGATATCACGGGATCAGTGTCAGGCGATTTTCATGCCGGCGACATCGTTGCATTAAATGTAAATGGGGTGAAGCATACTGGCGCAGTAGATACTAAAGGACATTATTCCATTGCCATACCTGGCAGTGAACTCACTGCCGATGCAGACCAAAAAATTGAAGCATCAATAACGGTAACAGATACCGCTGGGAATAGCGCTCAAGCCACTACGGACGTAGTTTACCACGTCGATACACTGGTGAACCTACCGACAATTACCTTTGAAACCCCTGGACCTGATGGACTCTATAGTAAGGCAGAAATTGCCCAAGGGCACCCAAATACAGTCACAGCAACGATTGCACCTCCTAGTGATGCCAAAATCGGTGAGCACATGGTTGTCAATGGACAAGACCACGTGCTCGATGCTCACATATTACAACACGGATTACAAATCGAAGTACTTCCAGGTGAACATGTACAAGCAACCATGACTGACGAACACGGCAATACGGCTGGTAGCCAAGGTGTGGCAGCGAGCGCTATACCAGAGCCAATCATTGTCAGACCGCCGTCAGGAAGCCACCACGTATCCGGTACACTTGGTGTACCGCCACTATTGCCTTCTTTGACTCCGGTACCAACAACACAGAACGGTTGGCGAATCCATTTACCTAACGGGCAGTATGTAACAAGCCATCATGGGCAATATGGAACATTAACCATTGACCCTCAAACTGGTGACTTACACTACCAAGAACAAGCTCAAGTGCACACAGGCCCTCATGGCAGCGCTTCAGGTATCGGTCAGCATGAAGATCGATTTGAAATAGCCCTGCAAGGGACAAATCAAGATGAAGTCGTCGCCCATGTTAACATTCAGATACTCAGCCATGGCCCGGGAAATAGCGGCAAACTTACGGTTGGGACAGAGGTTGTTGATATGACGATATCTCCTATTGTCCATGCATCTCACCCGGCTCCGCCTCCACCACCGCCAGTTCAGCATGACGAGCCAGAGATCGCCTCTCACGAGGACTTCACGTTTACTGTAAGTGAAGACACTTCTCTAGATTTATCTCAGCATGCTAATCAGGAGCCAGACCAGAAAACTGATCACCATGGTGCTGCGGCTTATTTGGATGCCCTAGGTATTCAGCCAAATGCATCGCCCAGCACCACGCACGATCAGCCTGCTGACATGGACATAGTGCTTGCACAAGTTGACCAACAACATGCTGCAGATTACGATCAAACGCATTTAGATATGTCGGATGCACTTGAACACCATGATGCCGCCAATAACCACAACCAAGATGATGAGCACCATCATCACAACGACGTAGATGGACTACCAGACATAGATCCAAATAACTAATGGTTGGTGACTAATCATTAATAAAGTAAGTAAAAATCCACCTGCATA
>NZ_JPQB01000018.1:0-237733 GCF_000740665.1 Vibrio sp. B183
CTATGCAGGTGGATTTTTACTCGCTGCTTATAACTTCCTTTCTGCCGTTGCTATCGGCGCTTGTTTTATAGCCAAACTCTAGACAGAAAGATATCTACGTCCTGAGCTAAAAGTAGCTTTATAAAACAACCTGAGCGTTACATTAGATAATAAAAGAGCCGATGTTCTCACATCAGCCCTCTATGCCTGAGTAAATGACACGCCTCAGTTAATATTGCTCCTCAGACCATCCATCAGAATCGGACATATCCGGTGCGCCTGGAATACTGTTCTCTTCATCGGCCCATTCACCAAAGTCGATCATTTGGCATTGTTTACTGCAGAATGGACGGTAAGGGCTTTGTTCTCCCCACTCGACGTCTGTACCGCATTTTGGGCAAGGTACGATGGTAATTTTGGACATGAGATTATCTCTGAAAATGTTGAACTCTGGTCGAGTATAGCGCTATCTCAGTTAGCTACATACTGCCAGACGGAATTGAATGTTATCAACGGAAGCTTGTCCTGAAGCAAAGTTGATGAATTTAATCGCAAAACGGTTTTTATGGCCGGAAATCATAGGGAACACACCGTATTGCATTGGAATTTCGAGGCGTAGAATATTGGCATCCTCTGCATCACTTTGGTAGAAACCAGCGGCGGCTTCTTGTGGTTGGAAGTGGCCTGTTTCACGAGTTAGGCGCAACCAAAGTTTGAGTGCATCTGTCAGGGGCTGAAGTGTATCCAGCCAGAGGTTGGTGTCTCTGGTTTTCTGCTCTACAGGTAAGTGAAGCCAATGGTGCAGAGCTGGTAGGTCAAAGCAGCATGATCCGCCGGGTAAGTTGAACCTTTGACGTATAGCACTGAGAAAACGATCTTCTTTCAGGCTTTGACCAAAACGTTCTGCAGCCATCAACTTACTGTGCACATTATCGACTTCAGCCAGGATGTTACTTAGCATGTCCTGATCGACCCCCTCGACATCAAGCCATGAGCGATAGGTTAAGCGCTGTTTCTCAATGTCTTTAGCCAGTTCACTTTTTAACTGTATTTGTTCGAAGATTTCTAATAGATCAAACAAGGAACGAAAGAACAACAAGTGCTGCATGTCATCACTAAATTGAGAAGAAACACTTAACTGGTTCAGCAAAGCTTCAACGCGTAAATATATGCGAGTTTTCTCATTTAATGGATGTTCAAAAAAGTGCGTTGTCATTACATGCGGCCTTAGATTCTTCTTCCTTTATTCTCACCGATTTTCCCTACATATTTCTAGGTACTTTTGATGTAATTCTGTGATTTGAGGCAAAAGTTCTTGGTTTGTTGCATTATTTTTAATCACATCATCTGCGATCGCCAGCCGTTGTGTACGACTAGTTTGCGCAGCTAAGATTGACTCCACTTGCTCCAGTGGAACACCGTCTCTTTCCACTGTTCTCCGCATTTGGGTTTGTTTGTCTACATCAACTACCAAGACTCTATCTGCCAAGCTTTGCAGGTTGTTTTCGACCATTAACGGAATCACCAACAAACCGTAGGGTGATGTAACCTTAGCGATATCAGCCTGCATTTTTTCGCGAATCATGGGGTGAAGCAATCCATTGATCCAAGCTTTTTCCTCTTCATTAGCAAAGATGACTTCTCTAAGCTTAGCTCGGTTTAATGTTCCGTCATGTAATAAGATACCTGACCCCCAACGCTCCTCAATGGCTTTTAAGCCTTCACTTCCGGGTTCAACCACTTCCCTAGCCACGACATCAGCGTCAACAATCTCAATGCCAAATTGGCTTTGAAAAAGGTTGGCTACGGTGGTTTTTCCACTGGCAATGCCGCCAGTCAATCCGACAACAAAAGGCATATTAGATCCCCAAGATTTGTGTGAAGTACCAATTTATGATGTTCTCTCCCCACATGGCACTGACCCATCCCGCAATAGCGAGATAAGGGCCGAATGGAAAAGCTTTATCTATACCTTGCTTTTGTAGTCGCAGTTGAATAATGCCAAAGACTAGGCCCACTAATGAGGAAAGTAACACGATAACAGGCAAGTACTGCCAACCTAACCAAGCGCCTAGTGCGGCAAGAAGTTTGAAATCTCCATAGCCCATGCCTTCTTTACCAGTGAGTAACTTGAAGCCCCAGTAGACAGACCATAAACATAAATAACCCGCCATAGCCCCAATAACAGAATCTTGCAGGGAAACCGGGCTGAAGTCTAATAAGGCAAGAGCAATACCTGACCAAATGAGCGGAAAGGTAAGCTGGTCTGGCAGCAGCATGGTATCAAAATCAATGAATGTTGCCGCAATCAGGACGAAGGTAAAAAATAGCAGGGCGATGGCAAAAGCGCTCAGTTCAAACTGATAAGCAATAGCAAAGCTCATTGCACCTGACAGCAACTCAACCAACGGATAGCGAGGGCTAATTTTGGCCTGACAGGCACGACATTTACCACGCAAAAGTAGCCAGCTAATAACCGGGATATTGTCGAGATTACGGATTTGCGTTTTACAGCTTGGGCAGGTGGAGCGAGGAATACTGAGGTTATAGGTACCGTGTGGAGGAGCGATACCGTATTCTGGGAAGCTTTCAGCACACTCGTGTCGCCACTCTCGCTCCATCATTTGTGGTAAACGGTGGATTACTACGTTGAGAAAACTGCCAATGATCAGGCCAAAAATAGTGGCAAGTGTGGGAAACAACCACGGGTAATAGTTAAACAGATCCATAAATGATTCAGCTGGTTGTGCACGTCGTATTTGAGTTATGGCGGATATACTATCCCATAATGTTCATTAAGTTAAAGATAGGCAGATACATAGCGATCACCAAACTTCCCACCAACCCGCCAAGTAGCAGGATGAGCATGGGCTCGATAGCTTTGCCCAGATTCTCGATGACAGACTCAACCTCTGCTTCATATTGATTGGCGATTTGGTTGAGCATCTTGTCAAGTTGACCGGATTCTTCCCCTATCATGATCATTTGCAATAGAAGCTCGGGAATGTTGCCTGACCGACGCATCGCCGCATTCAATGCAACTCCAGTGCTTACCTGCTGTGTGACTTGTTCGATGATTCGCTGATAGTGACGGTTATCAGTGGTACGTGCCGCGATATTTAAGCTTGAAATGATGGGTAATCCAGAGTTCAGGCTAATAGCAAGCGTATGACTGAAGCGAGCTAACGAAGCTTTCACTAGTACATTGCCAACAATCGGTAAGTGGGTTTTGATCTCATCAAGCCAAAAGCGAAAGCGACTCGAACAGCGATAACCAAGCGTAATGCTCAGGGCTGCGAGAAGAATGCCTGTCGTGAGATGGATGCTGTGATGTTGCGTTGTCTGAGATAAAGCCAGCACTTGCTGAGTGAACCAAGGCAGCTGTGCCCCGTATCCGCCAAACATGCTCTCAAATTCAGGAATAACTTGGGTGAGCATTAAGAATGCGACAATTAACGCCGTCATGACCACTATGCTGGGGTATATAGCAGCACGCAGAACTTTGGCCTTGAGCTGTTCTGACTTTTCTCGATAGCTCGCAATCCGTTCCAGAGATTCGGAAAGGCGACCTGTCTGTTCTCCCACTCGAACAATATCTAGGTAAAGACAATCAAAATATCGAGATGATTGCTTGAGCGACTGCGAAACAGATTGACCAGACTGGAGTTGTTGCTGAATAAGCCACAGGACGGATTTCATTTCAGCGCAATGAGTGTTTTTCGCAATCAGTTTGAGCGATGTAGTAATGTTCAAGCCGGACATCAGCATAGTTGACCATTGACGAGTGAATCGGGTTATGTCACTGGCTTTTATGCGGTGATTCATTCGCTGATAGCTGGAAGGAGAACGATGATTAATGAGACGTACTTGAACGTTGCGCTCATTAAGTTGGTCAATCACCTGCGCCTCACATATTGCCAGCATTTTCCCTCTAACTCGAACACCTGATGTGTTGATACCTTGCCATTTATACAGTCTCAATTTGGCTTTGAAATGAGAGTCTTCGGCTTTCATACGGGTTACTAAATTAGCACTCGCTGCAGTTCTGCCTGGCTAGTGATACCTTGGGACAGCTTTTCTAAGCCCGAATGCGGTAATGTTTGCATGCCTTGTTGTATCGCTAAGTCCTCAATCTGGTGAGCTGTGGCGTCGTCGTTAATAGCTTGCGCAATTTCAGGTGTCACTGTGAGTACTTCATAAATACCAGTTCGTCCTGAGTAGCCTTGGTTGCAGTCCTGACAACCTTCAGAAGAAGCCTCATATTGACCTGTCTGGACTTTTGTAGGGCGCTTGCATTGAGGGCATAGGCATCTGATCAAACGCTGAGCAATGATGAGGCTAAGAGAAGCAGCAAGGTTGAAAGCTTCTATTCCCATATTCTGAAGGCGAAGAATAGCTTCTGCTGCTGAGTTGGTATGGAGTGTTGAAAGGACTAAATGGCCTGTTTGAGCCGCTTTGGTGGCTATCTCGGCGGTTTCTCGATCGCGGATTTCCCCCACCATAACCACATCGGGGTCCTGACGTAGAAAGGCTCTGAGTGCGTGAGCGAAATCAAAGCCGATTTGAGGTTGAATTTGCACCTGATTGATTCCAGTTAGGTGAATCTCTACGGGATCTTCTGCCGTCGCGATGTTGATCTCATTCTGATTGATGATGTTAAGTCCACTGTATAAAGACAGAGTCTTACCGCTTCCCGTAGGGCCTGTTATTAGAATTAGTCCCTGAGGCTTGCTCAGCGCCTGACGATAGCTTTCGCTTTGAATGTGATTGTAGCCAAGGCTGCTTAAGTCAAAGCTGGTCATTCTGTTGTCGAGCAATCGAAGGACAACTTTTTCACCCCATATGGTAGGCAGAGTCGATACACGTATGTCGATAGAATCAGTTCGAGTCACATTGAGAGTGATACGACCATCTTGCGGGAGTCTGCGCTCGGCGATGTCCAGTTTAGCGAGGATTTTGAGTCTGGCGGTTAACCTTTGGCATAGGTGCTGAGGAGGTCGCTGCACTTCAACAAGCAAGCCATCACAACGAAACCGGACGCGAAACCATGATTCATGAGGTTCAAAATGGATATCAGAAGCTTGCTTACGTACGGCATCCAGCAGTATCTGCTGGATATAGCGACTGATTGGCGAGCTATCGTGATTGAGATCCTCACTGTCTATTAATTCATGTTCTTCAGCTTCGACTAATTGTTCAAGGTCTAGGACGCTAACCTCTTTGTAGCCTAAAGATTCACTGGCGCTTTGAGCTCCATATAGGTTGTTTATCGCACGGGCTAAAGTCGGTAACTCGGCCAATACGAGTTTGATTGCTAGGCCAGTTGCAAAACGAAATTCTTGTTCTATCTCGGAAATGGAAGGATCGGCGAGCGCTAGAGTAAGATGTTGTCGCTCTACTTCTAGTGGCAGTGCCGTGTGGCTGCGAATTAAGTCGCCAATGCCGAGCTGCTCGCAACAAGTTCGATAATCGAAGTCATCTAACGACACGATGGGGAGAGCATAGAGCTCACTGATAGCTGCTGTCAGCTGTTTGGATGTCAGGTCACTAATCTCTAGCAGAGCAGAATACGCCTCAATTTGTCGGGTTTCTGTAGCTGATATTGCTTGCAGGGCTTGTTCTTCAGTAATTTTATTGGCTTTTTTCAGCAAGAAGGGCAGTTCACTCATGGCTAGTGACTCGGGCACCAGTTTTGGCTGTCTGTACCGCTGCAACTGACAGTCCACGATAGCCCGCTGTTGGAAGCATCAGGAGTCAGACTTACGCTGGCGTTACTCGGCAGTGATCCTTTCGCTCCAGACAACGCGGCTTTGATGATGCTGATAGCTCCGCTTGCCTGAGCTGAAACGTAGAAACCGTTGAAATTTTGCTGAGAGGGTATGCCGTTACTGCCCGAAGTGCAGCTAGCGGCTAAAGCATTATTTGACAAGCATATCCCCACAGCTGTCTTCATTGAAGAAGTGGCACTTAGCATATCGCTTGCGTGGGCACGCATGGTGTAGTTTTGGTAGGCAGGTACGGCAAAAGCAGACAATATGCCGATGATCGCTACAACGATCATTAGCTCTATCAGGGTAAATCCTCGTGGTGTATTGACTCTGGATAAAGTCATGTTGCTCTCCAACGCTGTTCGATTTGAGTCGCTGAAGAGTAATTGTTAGAGAAAGATTGAGAATACTTTGGTGAAGTGGGGAGTCGAGTAGGTAAGTGGTGATTAGTTAGTATTTCACATGCGAGTTTCACGTGAAGTCGATCTGAGACACTTTTGGCTCGGGAGAGGTACGGCTTTCAAAACGAAAAAAGAGAGGCATCGCCTCCCTTTTTCTCTAATTCATTGGACTATTTAAAGCGCATCGACAAGTCCATGGCTTTGACGTGCTTGGTGAGAGCGCCAACAGAAATGTAGTCGACCCCCGTTTCAGCGTATTCACGCAGGGTTTCTAGAGTGACATTACCTGAGTTTTCTAGCGCAGCGCGACCAGCATTAATTCTTACCGCTTCACGCATCATGTCGGTAGTGAAGTTATCAAGCATGATGATGTCAGCACCGGCCTCAATGGCCTCAGTCAGTTCTTCTAGGCTTTCTGTTTCAACTTCAACAGGTTTACCCGGATTCAACTGCTTAGCGTTCTTAATCGTTTGAGCGATGCCGCCGTTGGCAATAATGTGATTTTCTTTAATTAGATAGGCATCGAAAACACCGATACGGTGATTGAAACCACCACCACATGCAACAGCGTACTTTAGTGCGCTACGTAGGCCTGGGATGGTTTTACGGGTATCCAGCAGTCGACAATTTGTGCCTTCGAGGTGCTTTGCGTACTCTGCAGTAATAGTGGCACAACCTGATAGGGTTTGGATAAAGTTCATCGCATTACGTTCGCCGGTTAGTAACGCGCGTGAAGGACCAGAAAGGTGACAAAGTACCTGATTAGGTTCAACTGCATCGCCATCTTGCACGTGCCATTCAATCTTTACTTCACCACCCAGTTGCTTGAACACCTCATCAGCCCATGCTTGACCACAAAATACGCCGTGTTCACGGGTAATGATGGTGGCTTCGTTGTGAGCATCAGCGGGGATTAGACTTGCGGTGATATCAGCGGCTGGATCTAAAGTACCACCGAGATCTTCTTTTATGGTTTCGGTAACGGAGCGAGAGATTTCCAGAGGTAAATGCTGCTTCAAATATTCAAGACGTTCTTGGCTATTGTGGGTTTCTTTCATTGCAAATCTAATAGGCAGTTGAACATAAGGTGCGCATGATACGATGACTGCGAGGGAAATTCAGCCATTATTCTGGTATTTCACCATTGAAAGTCTAAAATCAAGAGCTTAGTAAGCAAAAGGAGACAAACATGATTGATGAAAGCGGTTGGTATCAAGGTGCCAGACATGTTCCGTCTCCCTTTTTTGATCAACGAACCGATGTAACGGATATCTCCTTGCTGGTGGTACATAACATCAGCTTGCCACCAGGCCAATTCGGCGGGCCTTACATTGAGCAGTTTTTTACGGGGCAACTGAACGCTGAAGAGCATCCGTTTTTTAAGGTTATTCATCAGATGGGCGTCTCTGCGCATTGTCTGATAAGGCGTAATGGTGAAGTGGTGCAGTTTGTGCCGTTTACAGCAAGAGCGTGGCATGCGGGGGTATCAAGTTTTGCGGGGCGAGAAAAGTGCAACGACTACTCAATTGGTATTGAATTGGAAGGTTGTGATTACATCGCGTATACCGATGAGCAATATCAAGCCCTCAGTGAACTGACCCAATCGATACAACGTCAGTACCCTAAAATCACCTTACCCAGAATCACAGGTCATCAATATATTGCCCCATTGCGCAAAACTGATCCGGGTTTGGTGTTTGATTGGGTGAGGTATCGAAACGCGCTACGTTCTTAGCAATAATAACGAACTTCGTCCTTCGGGAACGAGCTGCAGGAAAACTGGAGTTGAGCCCTCAATCGAAGTGGGCAAGTTTAGTTTATCCAGTTATCCGAAGAGCGAAGTCCGTTCCCGCCTCCCGCTTTTATAGCGTTTCCTGATATTCCACTAAAACTTGTTCAATCCAAGTCGCAATGCGCTCGTCGCTTAACTCATACTGAGAATCTTCGTCTAGAGCGAGGCCGACAAATTGGCTGCCATCTTCCGTCAGCGCCTTTGATGCTTCAAACTCGTAGCTTTCATCGTTTGGCCAGTAGCCAATCAGGTTAGCGCCTGTCTTCTTCAGTTCGTCGTGCAACATGCCCATTGCATCCAGATACCATTCGCCATAGCCTTCTTGATCGCCTAAGCCGAACAATGCGACGGTCTTGCCATTTAGTGATACGCCATCGATTTGATCCCATATCTCATTCCAGTCTTCTTGAATTTCGCCGAAATCCCAAGTTGAAATGCCTAAAATCAGAAAGTCATAATCAGCCATCTCTGCCAGAGGCGTTTCTTTGACATTGCGGATATCCACCAGTTCTTCACCTATGATGGCACGCATTTTCTCCGCTGCCATTTCTGTGTAGCAAGTCGTAGAACCGTAAAACAGACCAATTTTCATCACTTTCTTTTTCATTATTTTGAATCAATAGCGAATTCTAAACACAAAATGGCGAGCTTTGCAGCGAATATCCATATCGAATGGCAATTTTTATGGCTTTATTGCTGCGTGGCACTTACATTGAGCGCATATCATAAAGTTGAGGATTACTGTGTCAGAAGTGATGTCGCCCGATCAGGGGATGGTGGAGCAGTTTCTGGATGCGATGTGGTTGGAGCGAGGGTTGTCGGATAATACGCTGGCATCTTATCGCAATGATCTATCCAAACTACTCCAGTGGATGACTGAAAATAACTACAGGCTCGATTTTATTAGCCTGTCTGGTTTACAGGACTACCAAAGTTGGTTAATGGATCAGGGATACAAGCAGACCTCACGAGCCCGTATGCTGTCTGCAATTCGTCGCTTATTTCAGTATCTGCATCGAGAAAAAGTGCGAGCGGATGATCCTAGTGCTTTATTGGTCAGCCCTAAGTTACCTAAGAGGCTACCCAAAGACCTGAGCGAAGAGCAGGTTGAAGCACTGCTGAATGCGCCGGATCCAAACGATGCGATGGAACTGCGTGATAAAGCCATGTTGGAATTACTCTATGCGACAGGCTTGCGTGTTACCGAATTGGTCAGCTTGACGATGGAAAACGTCAGCCTTCGTCAGGGCGTTGTTCGTGTTACAGGTAAGGGCGGTAAAGAGCGTTTGGTACCAATGGGTGAAAATGCAGTTGATTGGATTGAAACTTTTATCCAACAAGGCAGGTCTGAGTTACTTGGGGAAACTACATCTGATGTCGTCTTTCCGAGTAAACGAGCACGCCAGATGACTCGACAGACATTCTGGTACCGTATTAAGCACTATGCGGTTTTGGCTGGTATCGATACCGAAATGTTATCGCCTCACGTATTGCGCCATGCTTTTGCGACGCACTTGCTCAACTACGGCGCCGACCTGCGCGTAGTGCAGATGTTACTCGGGCACAGCGACTTGTCGACGACACAAATTTATACTCATGTAGCGACAGAACGGCTAAAACAGCTACACAGTGAACATCATCCAAGAGCATAAGGGATTATCTCTTATCATATTAAAAATAAGGTGAATTGAATGAGCGTACTACGCCGAATGACTCTACTTACGTTACCACTGCTTGTGGCAGCACAGGCAGTATCTGCAGCGGAAGTAAAATTTGATAAAGCTCAGCTTGAAGAGCGTTTTGGCAAGCTAGGACTAGAAGTGAAACAAGTCGTTCCTGCAGAGATCGATGGTTTAGTGGAAGTGCAGACTAGTGGCGGAATTCTTTTCGCTTCGCCAGACGGTGAATACTTTTTAGCGGGCACACTTTATAAGCTTGATGGTAATGGTCAGTATGAAGATGTGCTGGCGAAACGTCAGGCACCGATCAATGCGGCTAAAATTGAAACCTTCAAAGACAGCATGATCGAGTTTAAGGCCAAAGACGAGAGATACGTTATCACTGTCTTCACGGATATTACTTGTGGTTACTGTGTTCGTCTTCATAGCCAAATGAAAGACTACAACGACTTGGGTATTACTATTCGTTACATGGCTTACCCACGTCAGGGCGCAACGGGCTCTGTTGCGGATCAAATGGCAACGATTTGGGGTGCGGATGATCCACAAGCTGCCATGCATAACGGCAAGGTAAAACGTGAATTCCCTGAAAAGAGCAAAGATTTCGCCAAGTATCAGGAAATCATCAAAGAGCATTACGCGCTTGGACGTGAGTTAGGTATCAGCGGTACGCCAGCGATTTTCCTACCAAACGGTGAAATGGTTGGTGGCTACTTACCACCAGAGCAGATGCTGCAACGCCTGCAACAAACACAAAAATCGTAACTTAATCTCCAGAGTTACGTTTTGAGCGCCTGACAAGCGATCTTGTGATGAGAATCCTATGTCATGAATTAGGTTGATATAAGATTCTCATCTGTTAACTTGTTCGCTATTCAGGCGTCCTGCCCAAGAACAAGGCTCAATCCAATCTATGATCGAAATCCAACGCCGGCCTGAGGTTGATCTCAGTCTGCTATCCACCGACATTGCTCCACTTCTTAAGCGTATTTATATCTCACGTGGTATCACCAGTGCTCAGCAGTTAGAAACGACGGCTCGTGCCTTGCATTCTTATCAAAAACTGCACGGGATTGACGCCGCGGTCGAGCTGCTATTTGAAGCTATTCAGGGTAATAAACGCATTATCGTTGTCGGAGATTTTGACGCCGATGGGGCAACCAGTTCGGCCTTGTCTGTGATTGCATTACGCATGCTAGGCTCCAATAACGTCGATTATTTGGTGCCGAATCGTTTTGAAGATGGTTATGGTCTTAGCCCTGAAGTTGTTGATCAGGCAATTGAGATTGGCGCTGAAGTGATCATGACGGTCGATAACGGCGTTTCTTCAATTGATGGTGTGCGATACGCCAAAGAGCAGGGGCTTAAAGTATTAGTTACTGACCACCACCTACCGGGCCATGAGCTACCCAACGTCGATGCGATGGTCAACCCAAATCTCGAAGAGTGTGCTTTTCCTTCGAAAGCGTTGGCTGGCGTGGGAGTAGCGTTTTATCTCATGATGGCGTTGTGCGTTCATATGAGAAAGCAGGGATGGTTTGCCGAGCAGGGCATGGCAGAGCCTAAACTGATGGAGCTGATTGATTTGGTTGCTCTTGGTACGGTTGCTGATGTTGTACCTCTGGATGAAAACAATCGTATTCTGGTTCACCAAGGTCTGCAGCGTATCCGTGCTGGCAAAGCAAGACCTGGCATTCAAGCATTGATTGAAGTCGCAAAGCGAGATGCGCGTCGACTAGTCGCTGCCGATTTCGGTTTTGCTCTAGGTCCGCGTATCAACGCCGCTGGCCGTTTGGATGATATGTCGTTTGGCGTTGAGCTTTTGATGGCTAACAACATCCATGCTGCACGTCGTATGGCGAGTGAGCTGGATGGTCTGAATCAAACGCGTAAAGAAATTGAAGAAGGCATGAAGCAGGAAGCGATGGCTTTTTGTGAGCGTCTTCAGTTTGGTGACAAGGATATGCCTCATGGACTGGTGCTTTTTCAGCGTGACTGGCACCAAGGTGTGATTGGCATTTTAGCATCTCGAATCAAAGAGAAGTTTCATCGTCCTGTGATTGCCTTCGCGGATGGTGGAGAAGGGAGCATTAAGGGCTCATGCCGTTCGATTCCAGGCCTGCATATGCGTGACACTCTCGATCGTATTGATACTCAAAATCCCGGCCTGATCCTCAAGTTTGGTGGTCACGCCATGGCTGCAGGCCTGACGATCATGGAAAAAGACTTCGAACGATTTGCTCAGTTGTTTGATGAGGCTGTGAAACAAGAGTTGGACGACGCCGCACTCAAAGGTGTGATTTTGTCTGACGGTGAATTGAAGCCAGAAGAGTTTTCAATGCACATCGCAGAGATGCTTCGTGCTGGTGGACCATGGGGGCAAGCGTTTCCAGAACCCTTGTTTGATGGTGAGTTTAAAGTACTGCATCAGAAGCTGGTGGGAGATAAACACCTTAAGCTGATGCTGGAACCTTTACATAAAGGTCACCCGACCAACATCATGATTGATGGGATTGCTTTTAATGTCGATCTGCGTCGCTGGCCAGATGCGTCAGTGAAAACCGTACGTTTGGCTTACAAGCTTGATATCAACGAGTTCCGAGGTAATCAGTCGTTACAATTGATGATTGACCATATCGAAGCGAAATAAAGACCTAGGCAGCGCTCTGTGAATAACGGGAGCGCTTTGCTGCTCGAAGCGGGAACAGGTTCGTCTTACCGAATGAGAGTTGAGAACGAATTACGCCCTAATGCATTCTAATTTGAAGGGAAGACCGTGCTTTGTCCTTTGAGAGTAAGGTGTCGTAGATTTATCGGAAGTGGCTGACGGCACTTTTCACTAAAGGAATAGAATAATCCCGCATCCCGCATCCCGCATCCCGCATCCCGCATCCCGCATCCCGCAACTTCCCATCTTTTCACGACATATTCCGTTCATATTTTTTTAAAACTGACCAATTAAAGTGTGATTGCTAGCACGATTTATTCCCATCTGTTTACATTTTGTAATTGGTCAGACCAATTTGATTGCTGTTTTAATCAGCTAATGTTATCAAAGTGTTGATGCATGGCTTGTTCTATGATGTGGGTCAATTTTTGACTGGAACTTGCGTTTTAATTATGTTAATTTCGTCGCCAACTTAAAATTGGTAATACCAATTGACTGCAAAGAGTAGAAGAACAACAACTATGGCTTATCAAAGGATTCGTCAGCCAAAACTCTCTGATGTAATTGAACAGGAGTTAGAACGGCTGATTGTGGAAGGAACATTGTCTCCGGGGCAGCAGTTGCCACCAGAGCGCGAACTGGCAAAGCAGTTTGATGTGTCTCGTCCTTCAATCCGTGAAGCAATTCAACGCCTCGAAGCTAAACGTCTTCTTACTCGTCGCCAGGGTGGTGGCACATTTGTTAGCGAGAATATCTGGACGAGTTTTTCAGATCCTCTGCTAAATTTATTGTCTAGCCATTCGGAAACACAGCTGGATTTACTGGAAACGCGCCATGCGATGGAAGGTATCTCTGCTTATTTTGCAGCAGTTCGTGGCACCGATGAGGACTTTGCCCGTATTCAGGCTTGCCTGAAAAACATCAGTGAAGAGCAAACGAAGAAAAATGTTGAAGCGGAAGCGGCTGCAGTCATGCAGTTTTTGATCGCTTTGACTGAAGCGGCGCACAACGTTGTCCTGCTTCATATTGTTCGCAGTTTGGCCCCTTTGCTGGAGCAAAACGTCCTTCAGAATCTTAAGCTCTTACACCGCCGCGATGAAGTGGTGGAAAAAGTAAGTAAACACCGAGCTAATATCGTTGATGCGATCGTTTCTGGTCAGCCAGAAAAGGCGCGTGAAATGTCGCACTCACACTTAGCTTATATTGAAGAAACATTGTTGGATTTGAGTCGTGAAGAGTCTCGCCGTGAGCGATCTTTGCGTCGAATTCAGCAGGGTAACGACTCGTAAGAGCGTTACTTAAATAAGTAGATCCAACCAACAGAAGGATAGATCGCCATGTCTGATATGAAGCATGACGTAGACGCACTGGAAACTCAAGAATGGCTACAAGCCCTTGAGTCAGTTGTACGTGAAGAAGGTGTAGAGCGTGCTCAGTTCCTACTAGAGCAAGTTCTGGACAAAGCACGTCTAGACGGTGTTGACATGCCAACTGGAATCACAACCAACTACATCAACACGATTCCTGCAGATCAAGAACCAGCTTACCCAGGTGACACAACACTTGAGCGCCGTATTCGTTCCATCATCCGCTGGAACGCAATCATGATCGTTCTACGTGCATCTAAGAAAGACCTAGAGCTAGGCGGCCACATGGCGTCTTTCCAGTCTTCTGCTGCATTCTACGAAGTATGTTTCAACCACTTCTTCCGCGCTCCAAACGAGACGGACGGTGGCGATCTAGTGTACTACCAAGGTCATATTTCACCAGGTATCTACTCTCGTGCATTCGTTGAAGGCCGTCTAACTGAAGAGCAGCTAGATAACTTCCGTCAAGAAGTAGACGGTAAAGGTATTCCATCATACCCGCACCCTAAACTGATGCCTGAGTTCTGGCAGTTCCCAACGGTATCTATGGGTCTAGGCCCAATCTCTGCGATCTACCAAGCGCGTTTCCTCAAGTACCTTGACGGTCGTGGTCTGAAAGATACGACAGCTCAACGCGTATACGCGTTCCTAGGTGACGGTGAGATGGATGAGCCAGAATCACGTGGTTCACTGTCTTTCGCAGCGCGTGAGAAGCTAGACAACCTATGTTTCCTAGTTAACTGTAACCTACAGCGTCTAGACGGCCCTGTAATGGGTAACGGTAGCATCATCCAAGAGCTAGAAGGCCTATTCAAAGGTGCTGGCTGGAACGTTGTTAAAGTTATCTGGGGTAGCAACTGGGATGCACTACTTGCTAAAGATACATCTGGCAAGCTTCTACAGCTAATGAACGAAACTGTAGATGGTGACTACCAAACATTTAAATCTAAAGATGGCGCATACGTACGTGAGCACTTCTTTGGTAAATACCCAGAGACAGCTGCACTAGTTGCAGACATGACAGACGACGAAATCTTCGCACTTAAGCGTGGTGGTCACGAGTCTTCTAAACTGTACGCAGCATACAAAAACGCGGCAGAGACTAAAGGTCGTCCAACAGTAATCCTAGCGAAGACTGTTAAAGGCTACGGCATGGGTGAAGCGGCTGAAGGTAAGAACATCGCGCACCAAGTTAAGAAGATGGACATGACTCACGTATTACACCTACGTGATCGTCTAGGTCTTCAAGACATCCTAACTGACGAAGCGGTTAAAGAACTTCCGTACCTGAAACTTGAAGAAGGTTCTGCGGAATACGAATACCTACACGCTCGTCGTAAAGAGCTAAAAGGTTACACGCCACAGCGTCTGCCTAACTTTACTCAAGAATTTAAAGTACCTGAGCTAGAAGAATTCGCGCCGCTACTAAGCGAGCAGAAGCGTGATATCTCTACAACTATGGCTTATGTACGTACGCTTAACATCCTGCTTAAGAACAAGAACATTGGTAAGAACATCGTTCCTATCATCTGTGACGAAGCACGTACGTTTGGTATGGAAGGCCTATTCCGTCAGATCGGTATCTACAACCCGCACGGTCAGGAATACACGCCAGAAGATAAAGGCATCGTTTCTTACTACAAAGAAGCGACATCTGGTCAGGTTCTACAAGAAGGTATCAACGAGCTAGGCTCAATGGCTTCTTGGGTTGCTGCTGCGACATCTTACAGCACCAACGATCTGCCAATGATTCCATTCTACATCTACTACTCAATGTTTGGTTTCCAACGTGTAGGCGATATGGCATGGATGGCGGGTGACCAACAAGCTCGTGGCTTCCTACTAGGTGCTACTGCTGGTCGTACAACGCTAAACGGTGAAGGTCTACAGCACGAAGACGGTCACTCACACATCATGGCGAACACAGTTCCTAACTGTATCTCTTACGACCCAACATTCGCGTACGAAGTTGCGGTAATCATGCAAGACGGTATCCGTCGCATGTACGGTGAGAACCAAGAGAACGTGTTCTACTACCTAACGGTAATGAACGAAAACTACGCAATGCCAGCAATGCCAGAAGGCGCTGAAGAAGGCATCCGTAAGGGTATCTACAAGCTTGAGTCTTACGCAGGTGACAAGTCTAAAGTTCAGCTAATGGGCTCTGGTACTATCATGAACGAAGTACGTAAAGCAGCGACTATCCTAAGCGAAGAGTACGGCATCGCGTCTGACGTGTTCTCTGTAACGTCATTCAACGAACTGACTCGCGACGGCCAAGCGGTAGAGCGTGACAACATGCTACACCCAGAAGCTGACGCAAAAGTGCCTTACATCGCAGAAGTGATGGGCAGCGAGCCAGCAATCGCAGCGACTGACTACATGAAGAACTACGCAGAACAAGTTCGTGCGTTCATGCCTTCTGAGTCTTACAAAGTACTGGGTACTGATGGCTTTGGTCGTTCAGACAGCCGAGAGAACCTACGTCGTCACTTCGAAGTGAACGCAGGTTACGTTGTTGTAGCAGCGCTAAGTGAACTGGCTAAGCGTGGTGATGTTGAGAAGTCAGTAGTCGTTGAAGCGATTGCTAAATTTGACATCGACACTGAAAAAACTAACCCGCTATACGCTTAATTGAGAAGGTAAATAAGAAATGGCAATCGAAATTAATGTACCAGACATCGGTGCGGATGAGGTTGAAGTTACTGAAATTCTTGTAAGCGTTGGCGACAAGGTTGAAGAAGAGCAGTCTCTGATCACAGTTGAAGGCGATAAAGCTTCTATGGAAGTTCCTGCATCTCAAGCGGGTATCGTTAAAGAAATCAAAGTTGCTGAAGGCGACTCAGTTTCTACTGGTTCTCTAATCATGATTTTCGAAGCCGAGGGTGCAGCTGACGCTGCACCTGCTACGGCAGAGGCTGCACCAGCAGCGGCTCCAGCTCCAGCAGCTGCGGCCCCTTCTGTTGCAAGTGAACTGAAAGAAGTTCACGTACCAGACATCGGTGGCGATGAAGTTGAAGTCACTGAAATCATGGTTGCAGTTGGCGACAGCATCGAAGAAGAGCAATCTCTAATCACTGTAGAAGGCGATAAAGCATCTATGGAAGTACCTGCACCATTTGCTGGTACGCTGAAAGAGATCAAAATTGCAGCAGGCGATAAAGTATCGACTGGCTCACTTATCATGGTATTCGAAACAGCAGGCTCTGGCGCTCCAGCGGCACCTGTTGCAGCAGAAGCTCCAGTAGCAGCGGCTCCAGCGGCGTCTGCAGCGAAAGAAGTGAACGTTCCAGATATCGGTGGCGATGAAGTTGAAGTGACTGAAATCATGGTTGCAGTTGGCGATACAGTGGAAGAAGAGCAATCTCTAATCACTGTTGAAGGCGACAAAGCTTCAATGGAAGTTCCAGCACCATTTGCGGGTACGGTTAAAGAAATCAAGATTGCAGCTGGCGACAAAGTGTCTACTGGCTCTCTAATCATGGTCTTTGAAGTGGCGGGTGCTGCACCTGCTCCTGCAGCGGCTCCAGCTCAAGCGGCGGCACCTGCAGCAGCTCCTAAAGCAGAAGCACCAGCGGCAGCAGCTCCAGCAACGACTGGCGATTTCCAAGAGAACAACGAGTACGCACATGCATCTCCAGTTGTTCGTCGTCTAGCGCGTGAGTTTGGCGTTAACCTGTCTAAAGTTAAAGGTTCTGGCCGTAAGAGCCGCATCCTGAAAGAAGACGTTCAAGCCTACGTGAAGGATGCGCTTAAGCGCCTTGAGTCTGGCGCAGGTGCAGCAGCATCTGGCAAAGGCGACGGCGCAGCGCTTGGTCTACTACCTTGGCCAAAAGTTGACTTCAGCAAGTTTGGTGAGACTGAAGTTCAGAAGCTTTCTAAGATCAAGAAGATCTCAGGTGCAAACCTACACCGTAACTGGGTGATGATTCCTCACGTTACACAGTGGGACAATGCTGATATCACAGAGCTAGAAGCGTTCCGTAAAGAGCAGAACGCTATCGAAGCGAAGAAAGACACTGGCATGAAGATCACACCACTTGTGTTCATCATGAAAGCTGCTGCTAAAGCGCTTGAAGCGTTCCCTGCGTTCAACTCTTCTCTGTCTGAAGATGGCGAAAGCATCATTCTGAAGAAATACGTGAACATCGGTATTGCAGTAGATACGCCAAACGGTCTGGTTGTTCCTGTCTTTAAAGACGTGAACAAGAAAGGCATCTACGAGCTATCTGAAGAGCTAATGGCTGTTTCTAAGAAAGCACGTGCAGGTAAGCTAACTGCGGCTGACATGCAAGGTGGCTGTTTCACTATCTCAAGCCTAGGTGGTATCGGCGGTACTGCGTTCACGCCAATCGTAAACGCACCAGAAGTCGGTATCCTTGGCGTGTCTAAGTCTGAAATGAAACCTGTTTGGAACGGTAAAGAGTTCGAACCTCGCCTACAGCTTCCACTGTCTCTATCATACGACCACCGTGTGATCGATGGTGCTGAAGGTGCGCGCTTTATTACCTTCCTAAACGGTGCGCTATCAGACATCCGTCGTCTGGTTCTTTAATTGAATTGAGATGATTGAGAGGCGGCCTTTTTAGCCGCCTCTGTTAATAGAAACATCTGACGATTGAGTGAAGGAGAACGTTTTCCTTACTGAATTGTTGGCTAGCTCACAGGCTAAATGGAATTGCTTTTCACACCATTAACATCTCTGTAAACTGTTGGCGGTCTGAAAATAACTGTTTAAAACCAACCACTCTTAAACAAAAGAATCAATACCCACTCAGCCTGTTAGGGATAATGACTACAAGAGGTCAAAATGAGCAAAGAAATTAAAGCCCAAGTTGTTGTACTTGGTTCTGGTCCTGCTGGTTACTCCGCTGCCTTCCGTTGTGCAGACTTAGGTCTTGAGACTGTAATTATCGAGCGCTACACCACTCTTGGCGGTGTATGTCTAAACGTGGGTTGTATCCCATCTAAAGCACTTCTTCACGTATCTAAAGTTATTGAAGAAGCGAAAGCTATGGCAGATCACGGCGTTGTATTCGGTGAGCCGCAAACTGACATCAACAAAATTCGTATCTGGAAAGAGAAAGTTGTTAACCAACTGACTGGCGGTCTTAGCGGTATGGCTAAGATGCGTAACGTGACGGTTGTTAACGGTTACGGTAAATTCACTGGTCCTAACTCTATCCTTGTAGAAGGCGAAGGTGAAACAACAACTGTAAACTTCGATAACGCTATCGTTGCTGCAGGTTCTCGTCCTATTAAACTGCCATTCATCCCGCATGAAGACCCACGTATTTGGGACTCTACAGATGCACTAGAGCTGAAAGAAGTTCCTGGAAAACTACTTATCATGGGCGGTGGTATCATCGGTCTAGAAATGGGTACAGTTTACCAGTCGCTAGGTTCTAAAGTTGACGTTGTTGAGATGTTTGACCAGGTTATCCCTGCGGCAGATAAAGATATCGTTAAAGTTTACACTAAGCGTGTGAAGAACAAGTTCAACCTAATGCTAGAAACGAAAGTGACAGCAGTTGAAGCGAAAGAAGACGGTATCTACGTGTCAATGGAAGGCAAGAAAGCACCTGCAGAAGCAGAGCGCTATGATGCGGTTCTAGTGGCTATCGGCCGCGTACCAAACGGTAAGCTTATCGACGGCGAGAAAGCAGGTCTAGAAATTGATGAGCGTGGCTTCATCAATGTAGACAAGCAGCTTCGTACAAACGTACCTCATATCTTTGCTATCGGTGACATCGTTGGTCAACCAATGCTTGCTCACAAAGGTGTGCATGAAGGCCACGTTGCTGCTGAAGTTATTGCTGGTAAGAAGCACTACTTCGATCCTAAAGTTATTCCTTCAATTGCTTACACTGAGCCAGAAGTGGCATGGGTTGGTAAGACTGAGAAAGAAGCGAAGGAAGAAGGCATCAAGTACGAAGTGGCGACTTTCCCTTGGGCTGCATCAGGCCGTGCAATCGCATCTGACTGTGCTGACGGTATGACTAAGCTTATCTTCGACAAAGAGACTCACCGTGTAATTGGTGGTGCTATCGTTGGTACTAACGGTGGTGAACTACTAGGTGAAATCGGCCTGGCTATCGAGATGGGTTGTGATGCAGAAGATATCGCGCTGACTATCCACGCTCACCCAACTCTACATGAGTCTGTCGGCCTAGCTGCTGAAGTATTCGAAGGTTCTATCACTGACCTTCCAAACAAAAAAGCAGTTAAAAAGAAAAAATAATTTCTCTGAAGACTGAATAACAAAAGCCGCTGAGTAATCAGCGGCTTTTTTCATTTTAGGTTTTTTGCAGACACAAAAAAGCCGGGTGAACCCGGCTTTACGATGACACTGGTTAATCTACTTGTAGATGCAAAGCATATCTAGGTAGCTTTGTGTCAGGCGGTTTACAGACTCATCATCTTGAGTACGGTTAGCCTGCACAAACAGTGAGTAGCAGATGCCGTGGAATAGTGTCGCTAGGTCTGCTGGGTCGTGATCATCACATACTTCACCGCGCTCGATTGCTTTGATAAACATGTTCTGAACTAGAAGCTGGTTGGTACGGTTTGTCGTAACAAACAGTGGCCATACTTCATCACGTGTCGATGCACTCCACTCGAACCAAACTTTAAGCCAGTGGCAGTCGTTGACAACAAGGTCAACCATTGCCGAAGTTAGGTTGCGTAGGTTTTCTTTTGCATGAATATCAAGATCGATATTATCTGATAGGAAGTTTGAGAACTGACGAACTACGTAGTTAAGTACATCATCAACCAAGTCTTCGCGGGTTGGGAAGTAGTTAAAAACAGTAGCAACAGAAACCTGAGCGATTTCTGCAATGTCAGCATGACCACCGCGACCAATACCACGACGAGCAAACACCTCTAATGCGATTTCCATCAGTTGTTGTTTACGTTTTTGTGGTGAAAGACGCGTACGCGGTCTCTTAGCTATAGAATCCATAGTTATATTTCCTTGCCAATTGAGTTGTATATGTGGGCTTTTGCCCTAATTAGTATTTTATTATTGCTTTCGCAGTAATGAGTGTAATGGTGCATATGAATTAGGTCAACGATTTCAGTTCATTTAATAATCATTTTTATTAATACCGTGCTAATGATCATGTAGTTGCATATGTTTATTGCAGCCTTTAATCAAGCAAACGTTTCTCCTGCTGCATAGTGGTGTTAAACTACGCGCTTAAAATCATCTGGCGGTATATAAACTAGTATTTAGTGAGTATTCGCTAATGCAGAAAATGAGATTGGTATGAAACATACAGTAGAAGTAATGATTTCTGAGCAAGAAGTTCAGGAACGCGTAAGTGAATTAGGTAAAGAGATTACCGCTCACTACCAAGGCAGCGAAGATTTGGTGCTGGTTGGCCTGCTACGTGGCTCATTTGTCTTTATGGCAGACTTGGCTCGAAAGATTGAATTGACTCACCAAGTTGATTTCATGACTGCTTCTAGTTACGGCAATACGATGGAAAGCTCGCGAGATGTGCGCATTCTGAAAGATCTGGATGATGACATCAAAGGCAAAGATGTGCTGATCATTGAAGACATCATTGATACGGGCAACACGTTAAATAAAATCAAAGAGATCCTGACTCTGCGTGAACCTAAGTCAATTGCGATTTGTACTCTGCTTGATAAGCCGTCTCGTCGTGAGGTGGAAGTTCCAGTCGATTGGGTTGGCTTTGCTATCCCAGATGAGTTTGTTGTTGGTGTGGGTATTGATTACGCGCAGAAATACCGTCACCTACCTTACATTGGTAAAGTGGTTCCTCAGGAATAAATGGAAGCCATCTAATACGAATGTAAAAAGACCCGTCTTGTGCGGGTCTTTTGTTATCTAACCTAGTACAGGTGAAGATAGGATTTTATCTAAGGCTTCCTGATGACTGCTTTCTAACGTTTCTCTACTTGAGCAGCGTACACCTAAATCTTGCAGCTTGCCATTGCCGATACCGTAAACAACTCCGTGGATTTGAATCTCCTGGCCGCGTTCCCATGCTCCTTGCAAAATTGTTGAGTTGCCAAGGTTGTATACCTGTTCAGCAACGTTAATTTCGCACAGTTTGTCGCCCCACTGCTCACGTGGCAACGACTCGATTTCTGTTTTGTATTTAAGGTAGTTATCGCGAATGTGCAGCAGCCAGTTATTGATCAACCCTAACTGAGGGTTGTCGATTGCTGCGTTTACTCCTCCACAGCCATAGTGGCCGCAGATGATGATGTGTTTTACTTTCAGTACATCCACTGCATACTGAACGACAGATAAACAGTTCAGATCCGTATGGACAACTTGGTTTGCGACATTTCGGTGAACGAATAGCTCGCCTGAATACAGGCCGGTTAGGCGCTCAGCAGGCACTCGGCTGTCAGAGCAACCGATCCAAAGGAATCCAGGGTTCTGGCCTTCTTCAAGTTTTGCAAAGTACTCTGGTCGTTCAGCCTTAATGGATTCAGACCACTTTGAGTTATTTTCAAAAAGCTGTTTTATTTCCGGCATCTTACAATCAATCCTTAACAATTCTTTCGCTACTATACACAATGTTACAATTTCGTTCCTGTCAAAACTGTGTAAAAAAGTACTCATCTGACGTGTTCTATCGTTAAAAACCATAAACTTAGTAGCGAACCTAACAAAGAGTTATAACGTGTGCCTGTTGGAACTAGAATGGCACTAACTTTGACCTAGGGTATTTGCTAGAATTTAATTTTCGATGGTGTTTCTCAGAAGATGGCGTCAATGTTTGCCCAAATTAACCACTTTTGGTGGGGTTATTCGGAAGGCCGTCTATTTTATGAGTAGCTCTCATTACCGAGTATCAAAGTAGCATTAATTAAGCAGTGGGGCTGAATTGTGTTTGGAAGTCGTTTTGAAGATATCAATATAAAAGGGGATGTCTTTGGTGGTGTCACCACCGCGATCATTTCTCTGCCATTGGCATTGGCGTTTGGTGTTGCCTCTGGTGCTGGCGCTGAAGCTGGCTTATGGGGCGCTATCTTGGTCGGATTGTTTGCCTCTTTATTTGGTGGTTCCAATTCGCTGATTTCCGAGCCTACAGGTCCAATGACGGTGATAATGACAGCCGTCCTTACCAGTATGATGGCCAAATATCCTGAGACAGGGATGGCGATGACGTTCACGGTTGTGATGATGGCCGGTGCGTTTCAAATATTACTTGGAACATTGAAGCTCGGAAAGTATGTTACCTTGATGCCGTATAGCGTGATTTCTGGCTTTATGTCAGGAATCGGCGTCATCCTGATTATCCTACAGCTATCGCCACTACTTGGTCATGCTGCTCCTTCAGGTGGTGTATTAGGAACCTTATCCGCTCTCCCTGACACCGTTGCCAACATGAAGTTTAGCGAGCTATTTCTTGGCCTGCTGACCTTAGGGATCTTGTTCTTCTTCCCGAAAAAATACCGTAAATACGTTCCGGCTCAACTAGTGGCATTAATTACCGTTACTTTGCTATCCGTTATTATCTTTGATACTGAGGCGATCCGCCGCATTGGCGAGATACCTGCAGGTTTGCCGTCACTAGTGATTCCGCATATCGATGCTTCGATGTTTACCGAGATGGTTATTGATGCGCTAGTGTTGGGAACACTTGGGTGTATTGATACTCTGTTGACCGCCGTTATCGGAGATTCACTGACGCGTAAAGAGCATAACTCGGATAAAGAACTGCGTGGTCAAGGCTTGGCAAATATGATCTCTGGCCTTTTTGGTGCACTGCCGGGTGCTGGTGCAACCATGGGGACTGTAACTAACATTCAGGTCGGCGCTCGTTCCCCTCTGTCTGGTGTGATTCGTGCGTTAATGCTAGCGCTGGTGGTGTTGGTCGCTGGTGGCCTAACAGAGCCTATTCCAATGGCAGTTTTGGCTGGTATTGCTGTTTACGTTGGCTTCAACATCCTAGACTGGAGTTTCATCCAGCGCGCGCACAAAGTCAGCTTTGCCGGTATGGCTATTATGTATGGTGTGATGCTGCTGACGGTGTTTGTCGACCTGATTGTGGCGGTTGGACTTGGGGTCTTCATTTCAAACATCATTATCATTGAGCGTTTGAGCCGTGAGCAAGCGCGTCAGGTCAAAGCCATCAGTGATGCTGACGAAGATGACGTCCCTCTTACGGATAGTGAACGAGGCTTACTGGATAGAGCGAATGATAAAGTGCTGTTCTTCTATTTGTCTGGGCCGATGATTTTTAGCGTTTCAAAAGCGATCTCACGCCAGCATAGCAGTATTTCCGATTATGAAGTGATGATACTCGACCTGACGGATGTGCCTATGATTGATGTAACTGTCGGACTAGCGCTGGAAAATGCGATTAAAGATGCTCTTGAAGCGAATTGCCAAGTTTATCTTCTGTGTCCAAATGAAAGCACTCGTCAGCAATTAGAAAAATTCCATGTTATTGATTTAGTCCCTGAAGAAAACACCTACAGGTTCCGCTACGAGGCTCTCAAAGCGGCGTTGAAACACGTCGAGAGCGATGAGCATCAGTTTCAAGCTGTTTAAACTGATGAATACCTACCCACGCCGCTGACTCTCAGCGGCGTTTTTGCAACAAGGTTACAGCACTTCATATTTCCAAATAAATCGAATCGTGTAATTGTATTCATCGTTATTCAACGATAAACTGAATTACATTCGCGGCGCTCTAACGGCATACGCACGTTACCCACATCCGCACAAAACCAACAATTACACTGAAAACTATGTACGCATTAGAAATTGAACAACTCCGCAAAACCTATGCGGGGGGATTTGAGGCTCTGAAGGGTATTAGCCTCAATGTCGCCAAAGGCGACTTTTATGCCTTATTGGGGCCTAATGGTGCCGGTAAGTCTACGACCATTGGGGTGATCTCCTCTCTGGTCAACAAAACGTCTGGTAAGGTCAAAGTGTTTGGTTACGACATTGATCAGAACTTGGAGCTGGCCAAGCAGAATTTAGGTTTAGTACCTCAGGAGTTCAACTTCAATCAGTTTGAAACGGTTGAACAAATCGTGCTACAGCAGGCAGGGTACTATGGCGTATCCCGCACTTTGGCGAAACGAAGAGCCGAAAAGTATTTAACCAAGCTCGATTTGTGGGAAAAACGTAACGAACGTGCACGAAACTTATCTGGCGGAATGAAGCGTCGCCTGATGATCGCTCGTGCTTTGGTCCACGAGCCTAAGTTGTTGATTCTGGATGAGCCGACTGCTGGAGTCGACATTGAACTGCGTCGTTCTATGTGGGAGTTTCTTAAGGAAATTAACCAAGAAGGCATCACGATTATTTTGACGACTCATTACCTTGAAGAAGCTGAAATGCTATGTCGCAACATAGGTATCATCAGTAAAGGTGAGCTGATAGAAAACACCACAATGAAAGCATTGTTGAACAAACTTCATGTGGAAACCTTCATTCTTGATTTGGAAGATGGAGTGGAAGTGCCTCCTCTGAAAGGCGTGAACAGCCAGAGTGTCGTCAACGGTTCACTGGAAATTGAAATCGAGAAGAGTGAAGGGCTCAATGCCATTTTTAGTCAATTGACGGAGCAGGGCATCAAAGTGCTGTCGATGCGTAATAAGGCCAATCGATTAGAAGAGCTGTTTGTGAATATTGTCCGCGAAGGAGGCCAGTAAAATGTACCGTATTTATTGGACTGCTTTTTGTAGCCTATTGACCAAAGAGGTTAATCGTTTTACTCGAATTTGGGTTCAGACCTTAGTGCCGCCAGCGATCACTATGACTCTGTACTTCATTATTTTTGGTAGCCTGATTGGTTCTCGAATTGGTGAAATGAACGGCTTTAGCTATATGGAATACATAGTGCCGGGCTTGATCATGATGTCTGTCATCACCAACTCATATTCCAATGTGGCTTCTTCCTTTTTCAGTGCTAAATTTCAGAAAAATATCGAAGAGCTATTGGTGGCTCCCGTCCCTAACTATGTGATCATTTGGGGATTTGTCATGGGCGGAGTAGTACGCGGTTTACTGGTCGGTACCATTGTGACTTTTGTGTCGCTGTTCTTTGTTGATCTGCAAGTAGATCACTGGGGCATTATCATCGCAACCGTATTTATGACGTCAGTGGTGTTCTCATTGGGTGGCTTGATAAATGCGGTTTACGCGAAGACGTTCGATGATATTTCGATCATCCCCACCTTTGTGCTGACTCCGCTCACTTACCTCGGTGGTGTCTTCTATTCGATTAGCCTGTTGCCTGAATTCTGGCAAGGTGTGTCGAAAATAAACCCAATTGTCTATATGGTCAATGCATTCCGTTATGGTTTCTTGGGTGTTTCGGATGTTGGGATTGTGACCTCATTTGGTGTGCTCGGTGTGTTTGTTGTTGCTTTATACGCCGTTGCTCACTATTTGGTGACCAAAGGCATTGGGCTGCGAAGCTAATTGTCAATTCGCTTATTGAACCAAAAAGAAAAGGGTTGACGCTTTAACGTCAACCCTTTTTTTGTGCTTGCTTCTCGTTATTCAGCGCTTTCTGACGAGGCTTCAGTGTTTTCTTCTTCCTTCGCCTCTACCACCATTTCAACGACTTGATTGTCGATCAAACGGGCTTGGCCTAAGAAAGCGGACATTAAGATCACCGCTTGAGTCGTTTCTGCTGTGACGGCTTGGAGAGTACGCGCATCACGGATAAAAATCTCATCCGGCTGTAACCCAGCAGCGCGAAGCTGATCGCTGGCATCTTCAATCACAGAAGCGTAATCATCACGTCCACCACGTATAGCGCTGCTGATCCAACGCATTGTACGTGCGAGTACCGGCGCACGTTGTCGTTCATCAATCGTCAGCAGGCCGTTGCGTGAGCTCATCGCTAGACCATCCATTTCACGTACCGTAGTGACGCCAACGATATTAATGTCCATTGCCAAATCTTCAGTCATTTTGCGAATGACAGCCAGCTGTTGGAAGTCTTTCTCACCGAAGCAAGCGGCGTCGGGTTGGACAATATTAAATAGCTTGGTTACCACTGTCGCAACACCACGGAAATGACCGGGGCGCGAGGCACCTTCAAGGATATTCGACAACCCAGTGACTTCGATTGAAGTTTGTTTGTCTAGACCCTCTGGATAAATGACTTCTGGGGTTGGTGTGAAAACAATCTCAACGCCTTCACCACTCAGTTTGCTGAGGTCATCTTCCAGGGTACGTGGGTAGTTGTTAAGGTCATCACTGCGGTCAAACTGCATCGGGTTGACAAAAATGCTTACCACGACGACGTCAGCGTGCTCACGCGCTTTACGAACTAGAGTGAGGTGACCTTCATGCAGGTTCCCCATTGTCGGAACAAAGGCGATTTTGCGGCCGTCACGCTTATACTGTTTGATTTGCTCGCGAAGAGCGGCAATTTCAGCAAAAGTTTGCATCAGTCAAATCCTTACGCAATTGTGTGGGCTTCACCTGGGAATGCGCCACTTTCAACTTCGTCTTTGTACATAGCTACAGCTTTACGCATGTCGCCCGTTTCAGCAAGGAAGTTCTTTGAGAACTTCGGCATGTAATTGGCTGAAATTCCAAACATATCATGCATGACTAAGATCTGGCCGTCGGTGGCATTGCCAGCACCGATACCGATGACAGGTACGTCACATACTTCAGTAATGCGCGAAGCAAGATCACGTGGCACACACTCAAGCAAGATCACCTGCGCACCCGCTTCTTGAAGTGCCAATGCGTCGCGAACCATACGGTCTGCTTTGTCTTGATCACGCCCTTGAACTTTAAAACCACCAAAGATATTGACCGATTGTGGCGTCAGACCTAAGTGAGCACACACAGGTACGGCACGCTCGGTTAGCATTTTGACTGTATCGACTAGCCAATCGCCGCCTTCAATTTTGACCATGTTTGCACCAGCTCGCATGATCTGAGCGGCACTTTCGCACGCTTGCTCAGGTGTCGCGTAGCTCATGAATGGCATATCAGCCATCAGCAGGCAGTTAGGGCTGCCAGCACGCACACAGCGAGTATGGTAAGCAATCTCTTCCACTGTCACTGGGAGTGTGTCACGTGTGCCTTGCAGAACCATGCCCAGTGAATCGCCAACCAGTAGTACTGGCATTTCTTCACTTTCGAACAGTTGAGCGAAGCTCGCGTCATAAGCTGTAGAAGTAGCAAATTTACGACCTTCCTGCTTCCAGTTCATTAGGTCGTTTATGGTGATTTTTTTCATGATTTTTCCTTTTAAGGAGTTGGCTATGATTGCCAAATACGCAGACCGTTTTGCTCAACGACTTTTAATAGGTCTTCCAGTCTGGTCCCACATGGGAGGGTTAAATTTGGTGCGATTTCCGCGAGCGGGTAGAGCACGAATTCGCGCTCCTTCATTCCATAGTGAGGAACAGTCAGACGCTCGGAATCCATCACCTCATTGCCGTAAAGAACAATATCTAAGTCCAGGGTTCTTGGGCCCCATCGCTCATCTTTACGGACACGCCCTTGCTCTTGCTCGATAGCTTGAGTGCAATCGAGCAGTTCAAGTGGCGTTAATTCAGTTGTGATTTCGACCACCGCATTGATGTAATCCGGTTGGTCTTGCGGCCCCATTGGGGTACTGCTATACAAGTTTGAGCTTTGCTTAAACTGGGATTTTGGCAGTTGCTTAAGCGCTCCGATAGCATCATTCGCCTGTGTAACGGGATCAGCAAGATTACTGCCCACCGCAATAAAAACAGTGCTCATGATGTTGAAGCCTTGGTTTTTTTCTTGCGAAATGGTTTACGACGACGCTTTTTGCCCTGCTCAGGAGACTCTGCGTCCAAATCTGCCACCATGGACTGGCGTATGTTGCGTCCTGCGTTTTGGAAGGTTTCCCACCATTTGGCTAATTGTTCAGTTTCACCACCTTCAACTTCACCTCGCATTTCAAGAAAATCAAAGCCAGCACGGAACTTGTTAAGTTCCATTAAGCGGAAAGCGCGTTTGCCATTACGACGTGGCATACGCAGTTGCAATTGCCAGATTTCGCGAATCGTTGCGGTATGGCGGCGAGGGATGGCTATCGTACGAACCTGTTCATCGAGGATGTAATTACTGGCTTCCATTATCGCATCATAGGCAGAGAGTTTACGTTTCTCCATCAGTAGTTCGGCACGGGTTTGCAGTGGGTACCACAACATAGCCGCGAACATGAAAGCAGGATTAATTCGTTTGCCTTCTTCGATGCGTTGATCGGTAGAATCTAAAACGAGATCCAGCATCTGCTCGGTTTTTGAGGAGTATTCCTCTGTGAAGTCTTCAGAGATAACAGGGAAGAGTTGCTGGAATAGGTTGTACTCACGCATCAGGTGGTAGGTTTCTAAACCATAACCTGATTGCAGCATCTTGAGTGATTCTTCGTACAGGCGTGCCGATGGAATATCACGTAGCAGTGGTGACATTTCTTCAATAGGTGCTGCTGTATCTTCCTCGATATCGAAGTCTAGCTTTACGGCAAAGCGAATGGCACGCAGCATGCGCACTGGATCTTCGCGATAACGCGTTTCAGGATCGCCAATCAGGCGCACTAATCTGTCTTCTAAATCTTCATTACCGCCAGCATAGTCATGAATCGCATAATCACCGATGTTGTAGTACATCGCATTGATAGTGAAGTCACGGCGTTCCGCGTCTTCGTCAATGGTGCCATAGACGTTATCGCGCAACAGCATGCCTTCTTTCGATTGCTGAGAAATATTTTTGCTGGTTTCTTGATGGTGACCGCGGAAAGTCGCTACTTCAATAATATCGCGGCCAAACATGATATGCGCTAGACGAAAACGGCGGCCAATCAGGCGGCAGTTCTTGAACAACTGGCGAATTTGCTCAGGTGTGGCATTGGTTGCGATATCGAAATCTTTTGGGTTCTGTGCAAGCAGCAGATCGCGCACGCCTCCACCGACAAGGAAGGCATCAAAGCCTGCACCATGAAGTCGGTATAGCACCTTCAATGCATTGTCGCTGATTTGCTTGCGAGAGATATTATGCTCTTGGCGAGTAATAATGTTCAGAGATAACTCTGGATAACTGTCTTTTTCGCTTGGTGTATAGTCGTTTTTAGTCATGTGCATCTGTTACTCATTAGCGAGGCATGTCTTGAAATACCTAGTGTTGAGTATGCCTGTATAGGACTTGCTGATGATTCCGTTTATGCCCTTGGGGCGAATTTGCGGCTAATAATAGCTTACAGTGAGCGGTTTGAGAATCTTGCTTTGATTTCAGTCGTGTCAGGTAACTGGTTGATATGCCAGTTTTTGACTCCCCACTCTATGATATCTTCTATATCAGCCTGTTCAATTTCCCTATTAATATCAAAACCTAAGAAGCGCATGGCTTCAATCAAAGCGGGTTTTGGGTTGCCATTATCAATCGCTGGCGCATGGTTCTGCTTGGATAACTTATGACCATGTTCATCGAGTGCTAAAGGCAGGTGCAGATAACGAATGGGTGTTTTTCCCAGTATCTGATAGAGACTGAGCTGTCTCCCCGTTGGCTCGATCAAATCGGCGCCACGGACGACTTCAGTCACCCCTTGCTCAATATCATCCAATACTACTGCAAGGTTATACGCAAATAATCCGTCTCGGCGCTTTATAATAAAATCTTCATCTGCCAGTTGCGAGGGAATGTTGAGTCGGCCGTGTTTGCGATCATCAAAATGGTAGACTGGATGCGTCATCTTGAGGCGAATCGCACACTCAGAATGATTCGTCAGTGTGAGCTGACGGCAGGTTCCGTTGTAAAAGCCACCCATTGCTTTCACCTGCTTACGCGTGCATTGGCAGTAATACGCTTGCTGTGCGTCTAGCCATCGCTCTATCTGTTCTTGATACAAATCGTGTCGCTGGCTTTGATAGACCACCTCACCGTCCCAGTGAAGGTGATAGGCGTCGAGCGTGTTGAGGATTAAGTCGGAAGCTCCGGGCATTTCTCTCGGTGGATCAAGGTCTTCGATTCGAACCAACCATTGTCCTTGTTGAGATTTGGCCTGTAAGTAACTGCCTAGCGCGGCAACCAAAGAGCCGAAATGAAGCGGGCCTGAAGGTGACGGGGCAAAGCGTCCTATATAACTCATACACTTTTTGTCGCAATAAAACTAAAAAGGGAGCATACGCTCCCTTGATTCTTTGGTCAAAAGCAGTGGTTTAGCCTTGCATCTGCTTTTCTTTGATCTCGGCCAGTGTCTTACAATCAATACACAGATCTGCGGTTGGGCGAGCTTCCAGACGACGAATACCAATCTCGATACCACAAGAGTCACAGAAGCCAAACTCATCTTCTTCGATTTTGTTCAGCGTTTTCTCGATCTTCTTGATTAGACGACGTTCGCGGTCACGGTTGCGCAGCTCTAGGCTGAATTCTTCTTCCTGAGACGCACGGTCAACTGGATCTGGGAAATTTGCCGCTTCGTCCTGCATATGGTGAACGGTGCGATCAACTTCTTCCCTGAGCTGGTTGCGCCATGCTGTCAAAATTTTCGTGAAATGAGCCAGTTGCTCTGGTGACATGTACTCTTCACCAGCTTTCTCTGTGTATGGCTCAACCCCTGCAATGGCTAGGATGCCTAGCGCTTTTTTCTTCGATTCTGGCATGCAGCATCTCCTACTAACACCTAGTCAACTGCGCTCGCAGTTAAATTTTAAGGCGGCTATCTATAGCAAAAAGAACAATTCGAGGCAAACTCTAGAGAGTAAACTTGCTGCCTATGTGAAGGCGACATCATTTTTTCTCTCAATAGGTGAAATTGATACGTTCCACCAGCTTCATCTCGGTGTTTGAAAGCTCCGCTTTGTAGCACAAAACTTCCACCCCTTGCTCCTGTGCGCTTTTCAACAATTGTGAATATTTTGCGTCTATATGGTGTGCTGGAGAGACTTTTTCAATCCCTGAATGTAAAACAGTGAACAAAAGTACTGCTCTGCTTCCATTTTGCGCCATTTCTGTGAGCTCTCTCAGGTGCTTTTGACCACGGGTGGTCACAGCATCGGGAAAGTAGCCTTGTCCTTGTTTTTCCTCATCAAGTAGCGTAACGCTTTTCACCTCTATATAGCACGTTGGTTGGTGTTGTGATTTGAGCAAGATATCAATCCGGCTATTTTCACTACCGTATTTGACCTCTGTTTTGAGCTGCTCATAACCTTGTAATTCTTCAATAACACCCGCTTCAATTGCTTCAACCGCCAATTGATTGGCACGTGCAGTATTGATGCAAATACGATGCCCATTCGAAGTTTGTGTCAGTTCCCAACTATTGGGGTATTTGCGTTTAGGGTTATCGGATGTGGAGTACCAAACGGTGTTACCAGCAGTCGCACAGTCGGTCATTGCCCCTGTGTTGGCACAGTGAATGGTACGTTCGCTGCCATCTGGCAAGGTAATGTCAGCCAGAAAGCGCTTGTAGCGCTTAATTAAGATTGCAGATTCGAGTGGGGGATCAAACTTCATTTAGAACTGGATTTATGTACAATATTCACATCATTACACCATAAGGTTTTTCCATTGTCACAGCTGCCTATCGAGAGCGTGATGCATGAGCTACTCTCAAGCGTGCGAACTCGTTCTCAAGTTATCCTCAAAGCTGCGCCCGGTGCCGGTAAATCCACCTACTTTCCTCTGCAATTGCTTCGTGAGAATGTTGTTGAAGGGAAAATCATCATGCTCGAACCCAGACGTCTTGCTGCGCGTAACATCGCTCGTTATTTGGCTCAGCAACTGGGAGAAAATGTCGGGCAGCAGGTGGGTTATAGAGTGCGGGGAGAAACCAAAGTAGGCCCAGATACTAAGTTGGAGATTGTGACTGAGGGCATTATGACCCGAATGATCCAGTCAGATCCTGAACTCGATGGTATCTCACTGCTAATTTTTGATGAATTTCATGAACGTAGCATTCATGCTGATACCGCATTGGCGTTCAGCCTCGAGATTCAAGAAGCATTTCGTGAGGATCTAAAACTGGTGGTGATGTCGGCAACACTTGATCAGCGGGCGTTGAGCCAACTGATGCCGGATGCGATATACATTGAGTCTCAAGGTCGCAGTTTTCCTGTTGAATATCGCTATCAGCCGCTAAAACCGAATGAGCGATTGGAAGAGGTGATGGCTAAGCAAATTGCTTCGCTGCTCAGCAAAGAATCTGGCTCTGTTTTGGCTTTTTTACCTGGTGTTGCGGCAATAAAGCGTGTGGCTGAGAGAATGGGTGAGCTACCGGACAACGTTGAAGTGTGCCCTTTGTACGGACAACTTAGTTTTGCTCAGCAGCAAGCGGCAATTCAGTCTGCACCCAACGGTAAACGTAAGGTGGTGTTGGCGACCAATATTGCTGAAACGTCATTAACGATCGAAGGCATTCGTTTGGTCGTGGATGCTGGGTTAGAGCGAGTGGCGAAGTTTGATTTAAAAAGCGGTGTGACGAAACTGGAACAAAATAGAATTGCTCAATCTTCAGCGGAGCAGCGCGCAGGACGTGCCGGGCGTATTGAGCCGGGGATTTGCCTGCGTCTGTACAGTGAAAGCCAGTTGAATCAGCAACCAGAAGTACCTTCGGCGGAAATTCTTCACTCAGATTTGGCTGCATTAACATTAGAGTTAGCACAGTGGGGCGCAGCGGATGCCACTGAGCTGAAATGGCTCGATGTCCCTCCTCAGAGTAGCCTGAATCAATCTCGCCGTTTGCTGAACAAATTGGGGCTTTTAGATGACAAACACCAGTTAACAGAACATGGTCGGCTGGCAAGCGAGTTCGGTGTTGAACCGCGAATCGCTGCGATGCTGATGCACTCTGAACAACAACGCTGGAAAAATACTGCCTCGGCGGTGGCTGCTCTGCTAGAGGAACCTGAGCGCAACGTGCTTGATTTCATGCACAGTATTGATCGCTTTAAGCGCGGCCTTCACAGCAAACAGAAAATCGTGCTGCAGCGTGGACAAGCTTTGGCGCGTAAGTTATCTGTGAACTTTTCGCTTCAAGACGTTGATGAATCTCTAGTCGCAGTGATTTTGGCGACGGCTTTTCCGGACCGTATTGGCCAACTGAGAAAAGGGCAGGCGGGTAAGTTCTTATTGGCGAACGGTCATGGGGCTGAAATGGCCGATGACGAACGCCTCGCGACCGCTGAGTATTTGGTGGTGGCTGATTTGATGCGTAGCCACTCTGATGCCTCAAGAGTTTTTCTCGCCTCGGAACTGGACATCACTGCAATCGAGAAATGGCTTCCTCACTTGATTGAAGAGAAAGAGAGTGTCGATTGGGATGACAACAAAGGGCGATTGATAGCAGAACATCAACGTAACCTTGGGCGATTGGTGATTGAACGTCGTCCACTCCCTGAGCCAGATAAACAAAAAATTACTCAGGCTTTACTCAACTGTGTCCGTCGAAAAGGCTTGGGCGTATTAAACTGGTCAGCAAGCAGTCTAGAAACCTTAGAGCGTATTCGCTGCGCAGCTGAATGGTTACCAGAACATCAATGGCCCGGTGTTTCTGATGCAGAATTGTTGGACAATCTAGAACAATGGTTAGAGCCTTATCTAGTTGGAGTAAGTTCACTCAAAGCGTTAGCTAAAGTGGATTTGGAGCCTGCCCTAATGGCCTATATTGCTTGGCCACTCAGTCAGGAAATCGACCAATGGTTACCGACTCACTACATCGTACCTACAGGTTCGAAGAAGAAGATACGTTATCAATTCGGTCAAGAGCCGGTACTTTCGGTGCGAATGCAGGAAATGTTTGGCGAACAGAGGTCGCCTCACATTGCTGAGGGGCGTAAAACCTTAGTGGTGGAATTACTATCCCCAGCACAGCGACCGCTGCAAGTAACGCAGGATTTAGCTAGCTTCTGGGCGGGAGCATACAAAGAAGTGCAAAAAGAAATGAAAGGGCGTTATCCAAAGCACGTTTGGCCAGACGATCCGGCTAGCCATATGGCAACGACCAAAACTAAGCGACAACTGAAATAATGACCAAGAAAAAAACACCTGCGAGCAGCAAAGCCAAAACAACTAAGAAGCCAGTTCGCAAAAGGGCGACAGCGAGACGCAAGCCAACAAAAAAAGGCCAACGTAGCTGGTTGAAAATTGTATGGGGAGTGACCTGGAAGCTTGGTCTTGCTGGGTTTGCCTTACTGCTGTTTGTCGGTATTTACTTAGACAGTGTGGTTAAACAGCGTTTCGAAGGTCAGCTGTTTGATCTGCCGACCGTGGTTTACGCTCGCATTCTTAACCTTTCTCCGGGTGATTCGATTTCGATTCAGGAAGTTCGCAACGAACTCGATGTGCTCAACTACCGTAAAGTACGCCAGCCTCGTTATCCTGGTGAGTATTCGTCGTCGTCAACCAAAATTGAACTGATTCGCCGTCCATTTGAGTTTACTGATGGGCCGGAGCCTGATCGTCATGTGATGCTGCATTTTGACCGTTCTGGCTTACTTCGTATTCAGTCGCTCGAATCCTCCGGTGATCTGGGCTATTTGCGGATCGAGCCGAAGATGTTGGGCATGCTGGAAAAAAATCATGATGAGCAGCGTCTGTTCTTGAGGCGTGACCAGTTTCCTGAAGTCATGGTTGATGCATTACTGGCTACTGAAGACCGAGACTTTTATCAGCATGATGGAGTATCCCCGTTTGCGATTGCCCGAGCATTAGTTGCCAATGTCAAAGCGGGTCGTACGGTGCAAGGCGGGAGTACCCTGACTCAGCAGCTCGCGAAGAACATCTTTCTCTCCAGTGATCGAACGCTTTGGCGTAAGATCCGTGAAGCCTACATCGCATTGATCATTGATTATCGCTACAGCAAAGATCGTATTCTGGAAGGCTATCTTAATGAAGTGTATTTAGGACAAAGCCGCGGGGAAGCCATTCACGGCTTTGGGCTGGCTTCCCGTTTATATTTTGGACAGCCGATTCAAGAATTGCGTATTGACCAGCTCGCCTTGCTGGTGGGCATGGTAAAGGGGCCATCTTACTACAACCCGGTACGCTTCCCTGAACGCGCCAAAGAGCGTCGAGATTTAGTGCTTCGCCTGATGATGCAGCAGGGGATCCTGAGTGCTAACCAGTACGATATGGCAGCCAGTCGCCCACTGGATATTCAGGATAATCCGCGCATTGCCAGCCGTCAGCCAGCTTACTTTCAGCAACTGAAGATAGAGCTCAAAGAGAAAGTCGGTGATGCGTTTCAGTCGGATATTGGTCTCAGGGTGTTTACCTCTCTCGATCCAGTTTCTCAACAAGAGCTGGAACAGGCCATTGCCAAGAAAATACCTCAGCTAAGCAAAGTCGCTGGCAAGTCACTTGAAGGGGCGGCAATCGCCGTTGACCGCCATACCGGAGAAATTCGCGCTATGGTCGGAGGTAAACGGACAGGGTACGACGGATTCAATCGTGCGCTTAACGCCAGTCGTCAGATAGGTTCGTTAGCTAAACCGGCGGTCTATCTCACCGCTTTAGAGCAGCCTGACAAATACAATCTGGCGACGACTTTACACGATAAACCGATCAGCCTTAAAGGTTCTAAAGGCAGTGTTTGGTCGCCGCGCAACTATGACCGTAAGTTCCGAGGAGATGTGCCTTTGTACATTGCATTGGCAAAATCCCTCAATGTACCGACCGTTCAGTTGGGCATGCAGCTCGGTATTCCAAATGTTGTTAATACCTTGGAGAAGTTGGGTGTTGATCGAAATGAAATTCGTCCTGTGCCATCAATGTTCCTTGGTTCCTTCACATTAACACCATTCCAGGTCGCACAGATGTATCAGACGTTGACCAATTCGGGCAAGAGAGCCCCCTTGTCTGCGTTGCGTTCTGTAGTCGATTTAGAAGGTAATGCCCTGTATCAGTCACTGCCTCGCATGTCTCAAACTATCGACCAGCAAGCAGCTTGGCTGACAACCTACGCAATGAAGCGCGGCGTTCTCGAAGGAACAGGCCGTTATCTCAACAGCCAGTTTGGCTGGGCGGCGTTAGCTGGAAAAACGGGAACCAGTAACGATACGCGTGACAGCTGGTTTGTTGGTGTCGATGGACGCGAAGTAACCACTATCTGGCTTGGGCGAGATGACAATAAACCGACCAAACTCACGGGCTCCAGTGGTGCGTTAAGAGTCTATGCAGAATATCTCAATCACCGCATGCCGGAAAAACTGACGTTACCTTGGCCAAAAGGGATCAGTACTCTTGGTTTTTCTCATACTGAGCAAGGCAGCCTGAAACTGGACTGCGATAATCAGTTTAAGTTGCCAGTTTGGGACACAAACAATGTGCTCAAGCAGCAGTGTGACAGCAAACCCACTCAATGGATTAAGAAAATATTTAGTTGGTAAACAGTTGGTTGTGTCAATAATATAAAACTATCGGCTTCTGTAGGTTTGCGAATGAGACGGGAACTCTAGAGTGAAAAAACTAGTCTGGCTTCTATTTACATCTGCGTTTGTGTTACCAAGCGCGGCGTTTTCTGATACAGGAGAATATGTTGCACCAGAACGGCCAAAAATCGCGGTGGTTCTAGCAGGTGGTGGTGCCAAGGGGGCGGCGCACATCGGTGTTTTGAAAGCGCTTGAAGAGCTCAGAATTCCTGTCGACTATATAACGGGTACCAGTATGGGGGCCTACGTGGGCGGCTTGTACGCAACAGGTATGAGTGCGGATGAAATTGAAAGCCTGACTGAGACCATAGATTGGAACAGTGGCTACCGTGATCGGGTTGATCGTAGCCAACGTCGTGTACGTGATAAAGAATACGAAGACCGATTCCAACTGACGACAGATTTAGGCCTCGGTTGGAGTGGAGTGCGTGCCGCGCGCGGTATTGTACAAGGGCAGGGAATGCTCAGAATTCTGCGTGAGTCGTCTGGCAACCTTCCACCGTTTGAGTCTTTCGATGAACTCGCCATTCCTTATCGCTCAGTCGCAACCGACATTCTGGAGCTCAAACCTGTTGTTATACAAAACGGCTACCTCGTTGATGCCATGATGGCCAGTATGTCGGTTCCGGGGGCGTTACCGCCTTACGAACTCAATGGTCAGCTTCTGGTGGATGGTGGTGTAACCAACAACATGCCTGTCAATGTTGCACGAGATCTAGGCGCAGATATCGTTATTGCGGTTGATATTAGTACCGATTACAAAGACGAAGAAGACTTCACAACGTTGTTCACCGTAGCGGATCAACTGTCGAATTATTTAGTGCGCAGCACAACTAACCGTCAAGCCAAAACGCTGACGGAAGACGATGTTTTCCTTAAGCCTCAAGTTGGCGATATGGAAACGACAGAGTTTGACAAGATGCCCGAAGCATTTAAAAAGGGTTATCAAATTGCCATTCAAAACCAAGAATTACTCAAACGCTACAGCGTGTCTTCATCTGAGTATCAGAATTACGTTGATCACAAAGAGGATGTACGCAGAAAACTGAGGTATGGCGATGAAATTAAGGTCGATAAAGTCGTTATCCATAACCACACTCATTACAGTGATGATGTATTAAAAAAGCACTTGGGTCTTGATTCGGGTCATCGCTATAAAACGTCCGAAGTCGAGCAGGGTGTTCAGAACCTTTATGCGCTGGATCGTTTTGAATTGATTACTTATCGCTATGACAAAATTGACGATCAAGATGCCTTGATTGTTAACGTCAAAGAAAAGTCTTGGGGGCCGAACTATGTGAACTTCCGTTTCTTCCTTGAAGATGACTTTGACACTGACAGCCAGTACGCGATAGGGATATCGACCAATTTTACTGATCTGAATGAATACGGTGCAGAGTTTACCCTCAATGTTGAAATGGGCACGGATAAACTCTTAGAAGGTGAGCTTTACAGTCCGTTATTTTCCAGTTCAGATCTCTTTACCACTTTGGGTATGACATTTAGCAATGAGAAGGTCAATGTGCCACCAGATGGGGGCGATGTACCGTCACTAAAAGCGACTCAAGATTTTATCCCGATATCTTTCACTGAATGGGAGTCTGAGTGGGCTATTGGTTACCAAGATACCTTGTGGCGCCGATTTAAAGTCGGTGTCAGATACACTGATGGTTCTGGAGAACTCGCGTCGCTGCCATCACTAGGCGATGTGTCATTTAAGAGATTAGGCGCATTTGCCAATTATCGCATCGACACCTTAGATAACTACAGTTTGCCCAGTAGGGGTTTGTACCTGAATCTGGATTACTTAGTGTCACATGATGAAAGCGTCGGAAGTCCAGGCAGTGTCTTCGATGGTCATGACGAAGATACGGCTTATGAATATGGCGCTAAGATCATCTATGCCAATAGCTTTTCTCGCCATACTTTGGTCGCAAACCTCGACGTTGGAGTGGTAGAAAGTAAAAACTCCTCTCTTATTATCGACCCCAAAGAGCTCGGCGGCTTTCTCAATTTATCAGGTATTCCACGTAACAGCTTGATTGGTCAGAACAAAGCATTTGGTAGCTTGGTGTACCGTTATCGCTGGTTTGACAATGATTTTGGTCTGTTCTCTTCCCCGTTTTATTTGGGGGCATCGTTTGAATACGGCGGTGTGTGGTCAGATCCAAGCGTCAAGCTTGATACCGCACCACTATATGCCGCGGGCTCAGTGTTTGCGGGGGTTGACTCCCCAGTTGGGCCAGTCATGTTTGGTTATGGTCGAACAGAACAAAACTTCGATTCTATATACCTGATTATAGGGACGAGCTTTAAATAGTTATTCAATAATTGATTTCGTCAATCTCCCATTCTCAAAGCAGGGAATTGACGGAATTAAGCAAGGAAAATCATAGAACTTTAGTCTTAAGTTGCTATGTTGGTCAAAATGATGAGATTTTAATTTATCGTTAAATTTGCTATTCTACCGCCCACAGTTTGGCCTCTCTGGCACTGTTTCTCACTCAAAATGAATGAAAAATATGGCAAAAGGAGAGCCAAGTTTCCAAGGATGTTCACTTCGTTACGTTGAATAATAGTAATAATAACGGAGGAACCGCAATGAGAGGAAAAAGTCGTGCTTGAAGCCTACCGTAAACACGTCGCAGAGCGTGCTGCTGAAGGAGTTGTTCCTAAACCACTAGACGCCGAGCAAGTTGCTGGTCTTGTCGAACTTCTGAAAAATCCCCCTCAAGGTGAAGAAGCTGTAATTCTTGACCTACTAGAGAATCGTATCCCACCTGGCGTAGATGAAGCTGCATATGTCAAAGCAGGTTTTCTGACGGCTATTACCAAAGGCGAAGTGGAATCACCACTGGTAAGTCGTGAAAAAGCAGCTGAGCTGTTGGGTACGATGCAGGGCGGCTACAATATTGCTCCGCTAGTTGACCTTCTTGATGATGACGCTTTGGCATCTATTGCTGCAAAAGCACTGTCTCACACTCTACTTATGTTTGATGCTTTCTACGACGTAGAAGAGAAAGCGAAAGCAGGTAACACTTACGCACAGCAAGTACTGCAATCTTGGGCTGATGCTGAGTGGTTTACCTCTAAAGAAAAAGTAGCAGAAAAAATTACCGTTAAAGTATTCAAAGTCACTGGTGAAACTAACACTGATGACTTGTCTCCGGCACCTGATGCATGGTCACGTCCAGATATCCCAGTGCACGCGAAAGCGATGCTTAAAATGGAGCGTGACGGTATCAACCCAGATCAACCGGGTAGCGTTGGTCCAATCAATCAAATTGAAGAGCTGCAAAAAGATGGTATTCCATTGGCTTACGTCGGTGATGTCGTGGGTACAGGTTCTTCACGTAAGTCGGCTACGAACTCTGTGCTTTGGTTCATGGGTGAAGATATCCCTTACGTTCCAAATAAGCGCACAGGCGGTATCTGTTTAGGCGGTAAGATTGCACCAATCTTCTACAACACGATGGAAGATTCTGGTGCGCTTCCAATCGAACTTAATGTGCAAGACATGAACATGGGTGATGTGATTGAAATTTACCCGTATGAAGGTGTTGTACGTAAAGATGGCGCAGAAATCTCAAACTTTGAGCTGAGCAAGGTACTTCTTGATGAAGTGCGTGCTGGTGGTCGTATCCCGCTGATCATTGGTCGTGGCCTAACAAGTCGTGCTCGTACTTCACTAGGTCTTGAAGAAACTGATCTGTTTGCTAAGCCTGTAGACCCGTCCGCTTCTAACAAAGGTTACACACTGGCTCAGAAGATGGTCGGTAAAGCATGTGGCGTTGAAGGTGTTCGTGCAGGTCAATACTGTGAGCCTAAGATGACCACCGTAGGTTCTCAGGATACAACAGGCCCTATGACGCGTGATGAGCTAAAAGACCTTGCGTGTCTTGGCTTCTCGGCTGATCTAGTGATGCAGTCTTTCTGTCATACTTCTGCGTATCCAAAACCAGTCGACGTAAACACGCACCATACTCTGCCTGATTTCATCATGAACCGTGGTGGTGTTTCTCTTCGTCCAGGCGATGGCGTTATCCACTCATGGCTAAACCGTATGCTTCTTCCTGATACTGTTGGTACAGGTGGTGACTCACATACTCGTTTCCCTCTAGGTATTTCATTCCCAGCTGGTTCTGGTCTAGTTGCGTTTGCTGCAGCGACAGGTGTTATGCCTCTGGATATGCCAGAATCAATCTTGGTTCGCTTTAAAGGTGAAATGCAGCCAGGTATCACACTACGTGACTTGGTTCATGCGATTCCTTACTACGCAATTCAGCAAGGTCTATTGACGGTTGAGAAAGCAGGTAAGATCAACGAATTCTCTGGCCGTGTACTTGAAATCGAAGGTGTTGAACACCTAACCGTAGAGCAGGCATTTGAGCTTTCAGATGCTTCTGCAGAGCGTTCAGCGGCAGGTTGTACAGTTAAGCTGTCTCAAGAGTCGATTGAAGAATACCTAAACTCGAACATCACCATGCTTAAGTGGATGATTTCTGAAGGTTACGGTGACCGTCGTACTATTGAGCGTCGTATCACGGCGATGGAAGAGTGGTTGGCGAATCCTGACTTGATGGAAGCAGATGCAGACGCAGAATACGCTCACATCATTGAAATCGATCTAGCAGAAATTGATCAGCCAATTCTGTGTGCTCCAAACGATCCGGATGATGCCCGTCTACTCTCTGAAGTTCAGGGTACAAACATCGATGAAGTCTTCATCGGTTCTTGTATGACTAACATCGGTCACTTCCGTGCTGCAGGTAAGCTGCTAGAGCAATTCGGTGGTCAGTTAGATACTCGCCTCTGGGTTGCGCCACCAACGAAGATGGACCGCGATCAGCTAACTGAAGAAGGTTACTACGGTATTTACGGCCGTGCTGGCGTGCGTATTGAAACGCCAGGTTGTTCACTATGTATGGGTAACCAGGCACGTGTGGCAGATAAGGCGACAGTAATGTCGACTTCGACACGTAACTTCCCGAACCGTTTAGGTACTGGTGCTAACGTTTATCTAGCTTCTGCTGAGCTTTCGGCAGTTGGTGCGATTCTAGGTAAGATTCCAACCAAGGAAGAGTATCTAGAGTACGCTAAGCAAATCGATGCGACAGCAGCAGACACATACCGTTACTTGAACTTCCATAAGATGGATCAGTACACCAAGAAAGCGGATTCAGTGATTTTCCAAGAGCCTGCATAAGCGCTTAGAAAGGATGATGAAAGCGTCTGCCTCGGCAGGCGCTTTTTTTGTGCTTTTAGGATTGTCTCTATATACTCTGCGCTCCGTTTTCATGAGGCAGCACGATGGAATTTGAATTTATCCGCAATACATTGATGGGCGAATACTACGTTAAGTCGAGCATGGGCCATGAAATTGTTGGTCGCTGGTTGCAGGAAGAAATCGGTAAGGATTGGCAGAAGATAGAGCAGGTCGAGTCTATGCTAGTCGCTGTACACCAGTCTCCACTTCAGGAACACACTATGCTGGGTACTGAGATTTCCATCTCTATTCATGGTGATGAAGTCACCATTCAGGAGAATGTGTTGGCGCATGGAGAAGCGATGGCAGAAGACAGCGAGTTTGATTTTTATGACAGTGAGAGTACGGCCTGTTGTGGCTTAGATGACTTTGAGCTGTTAATTGATCAATGGAAAGAGTTTCTGACCACCAAATAGATCTGCACTGATATAGTGAAGAATGAAATCATTGCCTCATTATTGTGATAAAGGCGCACCATAACGGTGCGCCTTTTTGCGTATTTGGCGTCCTGTAATGAATAAATCATTATTTATCAGTCTCTTAATAAGTTGGCATGTCACTTGGATTATAAAAATAAAAAGGATGACAGCTTCAGAGAGGATGCGATGAAACTTATTAATGCGATTATCAAACCATTCAAATTAGACGATGTTCGAGAAGCACTTGCTGATGTCGGTATCGAAGGTATGACGGTATCAGAAGTGAAAGGATTTGGGCGCCAGAAGGGCCACACCGAGCTTTATCGTGGTGCAGAGTACCAAGTGGATTTCTTGCCCAAGGTAAAGCTAGAAATCGCAACACAGGCTGAAAATGTAGACCGTGTGATTGAAGCTGTATCCAAAGCGGCGCACACCGGAAAAATCGGTGACGGAAAAATCTTTGTCTACGACCTGAGTCAGGCAGTACGTATTCGTACTGGCGAAATGGACGCTGAGGCACTTTAAGAATTCAAAGGACTGGAGACATAAAAATGGAATTAACAACTACAGTAACGGAATTACGTTACGCACTGGACACTTTTTTCTTCCTCATTTCAGGTGCGTTAGTAATGTGGATGGCAGCCGGTTTTGCCATGCTAGAGGCGGGATTGGTTCGTTCAAAGAACACCACTGAGATCTTAACCAAAAACGTTTGTCTATACGCGATCGCATGTACCATGTACTTGGTAGTTGGCTACAACATCATGTATGTCGACAATGGTGAAGGCGACTGGTTACCTTCATTTGGTGCGCTGATTGGAACGCAAGGCGAAGGTGCTGATCACTCATTAGAATCTGACTTCTTCTTCCAAGTGGTATTCGTAGCTACAGCAATGTCTGTTGTGTCTGGTGCAGTTGCTGAGCGGATGAAGCTGTGGTCATTCCTGATTTTCTCAATGGTACTTACGGCATTTATCTATCCAATGGAAGGCTACTGGACTTGGGGTGGTGGCTTCCTGTCAGAAGCGGGTTTCAGTGACTTTGCTGGCTCAGGTATCGTACACATGGCGGGTGCAGCCGCGGCATTAGCAGGCGTATTGCTACTAGGCGCTCGTAAAGGCAAATACGGCAAAAATGGTGAGATTTACCCAATTCCGGGTTCAAACATGCCTCTTGCAACACTGGGTACCTTTATCCTTTGGTTCGGTTGGTTTGGTTTCAACGGTGGCTCCCAGTTGATGGTTTCTGACTTTGAGAATGCAACGGCAGTAGGTCAAATCTTCCTCAACACAAATGCAGCAGCAGCGGCTGGCGCAATTGCAGCCCTTCTTGTGTGTAAAACTACATGGGGTAAAGCAGACCTGACGATGATCCTCAACGGTGCACTGGCTGGTCTGGTTGCAATTACTGCGGACCCATTGTCTCCATCTCCTATCTATGCAGTAGCTATTGGTGCAGTATCAGGTGCGCTAGTTGTGTTCAGCATCATTGCTCTTGATAAGCTTAAGGTTGACGATCCAGTGGGTGCGATTTCGGTGCACGGTGTGTGTGGTTTCTTCGGCCTGATGGTTGTACCACTGAGTAATGGTGATGCAACGTTTGGTGCTCAGCTATTGGGGGCGGCGGTTATCTTTGCTTGGGTATTCGGTGCAAGTCTTGCTGTATGGGCTGTTCTGAAAGCAACGATTGGTATCCGAGTGTCTGAAGATGAAGAATTGGAAGGTATGGACATGCACGATTGTGGTGTTGGTGCATATCCTGAATTTGTGACTGTGAAGTAAGTCAGAGCAAGACATAAACTGTTACAAATAAAATACTCAAAAACCTGCTCTACTGGGCAGGTTTTTTTGTTTTGTGTCATTGTTTTCTAAATCATCATGAATATAATAACGCAACTGATAAACGTTATCATTACGAAGTTAAAGGACTGAACCAATGAAAAAACTGCTGACTCTTTCTGCTTTAGCATGTGCAACATTAGCACCGACTGCGATGGCTGCTGAAGAAGTGAACGTCTACTCTTACCGTCAACCTTTCCTAGTTGAACCTATGTTCAACGAGTTCACTAAAGAAACAGGCATCAAAGTAAACGTTAAGTTCGCAAAGAAAGGCCTAGCAGAGAAACTAGCTCAAGAAGGCGAGTACAGCCCAGCTGACGTGATTCTTACCGTAGACATCAGCCGCTTGTCTGAGCTAACTAAGCAAGGTTTGGTTCAGTCTGTAGAAAGCGCTGTTCTTGAAAAGAACATTCCAGCTCAGTACCAAGATGCTGATAATGAGTGGTTTGCTCTGACAACTCGTACTCGTAGCGTTTATTCTTCACGTGACCGTGTTGGTAAGCTAGGTGATGATTTCACGTACGCTGATCTTGCTAAGCCTGAATTTAAAGGCAAAATCTGTACTCGTAGTGGTAAGCACCCTTACAACGTTTCTCTAGTCTCTTCTATGATTGCTCATAAAGGCGAAGCGGAAACTAAAGAGTGGCTAGAAGGCGTTAAAGCTAACCTAGCGCGTAAACCTCAAGGTAACGACCGTGCGCAGGTTAAAGCGATCAAAGAAGGTCTATGTGATGTTTCTCTGGGTAACAGCTACTACCTAGGTAAGATGGTTAACGATAAAGAGCAGAAAGCGTGGGCTGATGCTGTTTACATTAACTTCCCTAACCAGAACACAACTGGTACTCACGTAAACATCTCTGGTATGGCAATGGCTAAGTACTCTCCGAACAAAGAGAACGCACTTAAGCTGATGGAATTCCTAGCGGGTGATAAAGCTCAAAGCATGTACGCTGAAGTGAACTACGAGTACCCAGTGAAAGAAGGCGTTAAGCGTTCTGACCTAGTAGCGTCTTGGGGCGACTTCAAAGCTGATACTATTTCTCTAGATGAAATTGCTGACCACCATGCAGCAGCAATCAAGCTTCTTGATGAAGTGAAGTTCGACCTGTAATCGTTCGACGCTTTATATACACAGCCTCAAGTCGCTCTTTTACAAGGGTAACTTGAGGTTGTTTGTTTATAAGGGTATAACAGACCCTTAAGCGTATTAAAGGTATATGAGATGTATTAGCAAGTGCATTTGATTGATGTATACCTGTGATTGTTAGGCGATGAAAGAAAATAATTATTTATGGAAAACCAGTAGTGGGACGTTAGCCCTGCTACTGGTTTTGCCGATCTTAGCGATATTCCTTACCTCTATTGGCGAGACGGATGACCTGTTCTCGCATCTGATGTCGACGGTAATGCCAACCTATACCTTTAATACGGTAGTCTTGGCCGCAGGTACGATGGCTCTGTCTCTAGTTTTTGGTATTCCTTCTGCTTGGATCATGGCCATGTGCCGGATACCCAGCGAGCGGATTTTACAATGGGCCTTAGTGTTGCCTCTGGCCATGCCGGGCTACATCGTTGGTTACATCTTTACTGATTGGCTCGATTTTGCCGGACCAGTACAAATCTTGCTGCGTGATTTAACAGGTTGGGGGCCCGGAGATTATTGGTTCCCTGATATCAGAACTTTGACTGGTGCTATCATCGTGCTGGCATTGGTGCTTTACCCTTACGTTTATCTACTGTGTCGTGCTGCATTTATGGAGCAAAATGTCTCTTTGCTGCAATCAGCGCGTTTACTAAAATGCTCTCCTTGGGAAAGTTTCCGTCGTATCTCGCTTCCACTTGTCCGCCCCTCAATTGCCGTCGGTCTCTCGTTGGTCGCAATGGAAACCATTGGTGATTTCGGTACGGTGAGCTATTTCGCCGTCAATACTCTGACCACTGCGGTTTATGATACCTGGCTCGGTTACTCAAGCTTGACTGCGGCCGCTAAGATCTCTGCCATTATGTTGGTGTTTGTAATTCTCCTGCTTAGCGCAGAGCGCTACAGTCGTCGTAAACAAAAACTATTCCAGAATCAGTTCAGTAGCCGAGAGGACTTTCGCTACGAGTTATCAGGCTGGAAGAAATGGCTGGCGTTGACTTGGTGTTGGGGTTTAGTCGCGATTGCATTCTTGTTCCCACTGTTGCAATTGGGGATTTACGCTTACAAATATTTTGCACAGAGCTGGACACCGGAATTCAGAGAATACGCGCTGAATAGCCTATACGTCTCGTTATCGGCAGCCGTCATTGGTGTGATTGTCGCGGTCATTGTGAATTTTTATAATCGCTTAGCAGCTAACCGTCAGGGGCTGGCGTTCATGCGCTTGTCTTCGATGGGGTACGCGGTACCAGGTACTGTTCTGGCGATTGGGGTGATGGTTCCCGTTTTGTTTATGGACCATTTGGTCAATGACATTGCTAAATTTATGCAATGGGGTAGGCCGGGGTTAATTTTTTCTGGCTCAATGTTTGCGCTTATTTTTGCCTTGGTCGTCCGATTCTCTGCAGTCGCAATCGGCAGTATTGAAAGCAGCTTAAACAAAGTCTCACCTTCTCTAGATATGGCTTCTCGCACTATGGGGTGTAATTCCAATCAGATGTTGTGGCGAGTGCATTTTCCTCTGATTCGCCGTGGAGCCTTGATTGCCGGTTTGTTGGTTTTCATTGAGTCAATGAAAGAGCTGAATGCAGCGTTACTGCTTAGGCCCTTTAACTTCGAAACATTAGCAACTTATGTCTACAACTTTGCCTCTGACGAACAACTTGAGTTGGCCGCTTTACCTGCGGTGCTACTGGTATTAGTCGGATTGATTCCCTTAGTTATGGTTAACCGTTCACTGGAGCATACACACTGATGAGCTGTGCATTATCAATCAATAACTTAACTTGTAAGTACGATGAACAGACAACCGTATTGGAATCTCTTTCGCTAGAGGTGGAACACGGTGAGATTGTTTGCTTACTGGGCGCGAGTGGCTGCGGGAAGACCACTTTACTTAAAGCGATTGCGGGCTTATTACCGCTCAGTTCTGGCTCAATGAGTTTGAACTGCATGACAATTGATGACGGTAAACACTGGCTGCCGCCTGAGCAGCGTAATATTGGTATGATTTTTCAGGATTACGCTCTTTTTCCGCACTTAACCGTTGAGGAAAATGTGGCGTTTGGTCTGAAGGCATTGGCTAATGGTGACAGAAAAGCCAAAGTGGCAGAAATGCTTGAGCTGGTTCACCTGACAGGGTTCGAAGAGCGCTATCCACATCAGTTGTCCGGTGGACAACAGCAGCGTGTTGCTATTGCTCGTTCATTGGCATACAAGCCTGACTTACTGCTGTTAGATGAACCTTTCTCTAACATTGATACTCAGGTTCGCCACGAGTTGATTGCTGAAATCCGTAAGATCTTCAAAAAGCATGGCGTCACGGCGATATTTGTTACTCATAGTCGGGAAGAGGCGTTTGCCTTCGCCGATAAGATGGCCGTGATGAACCACGGTGTGATTGAACAATACGGTACGGCGAGTGAGCTTTACTATCAGCCTTCGAGCAAATTTGTTGCGGATTTCTTGGGTGGTGGCAGCTACCTGATTGCTAAGCGTGTGTCTGAGTCTGAGTTTGAAACTGAGTTGGGCTTGGTTGAGGCGCAAGCTCAGCAAGAAATTCAGCTACAAGCGGAATGTGAGCTGTTGCTGCGTCCACAGCATGTTCAGATCAGTGCGACTGAGGAGAGCAGTGTGACGGTCTTGGAGCAACAGTTTATGGGGGACCATTGCCGTTATGTGATTGATGCCAGCGGTAGCCGATTGTTGGCCAGCTCAGCGGAGCCACTGTCGATAGGTCAACCTGTCTCGGTTAAAGTTGAAACGCAAGGCGTATTGGCTTTTTAAACAACAAAACACCCAGCAAATCGCTGGGTGTTTTGATCTCTAGGCTAGTTATAGTTGTAAGAATGTTTTGAACTGCTCAACGATGCCTTCTGCGGTCTCCTTGTCCGCCATCTCTGCAAAGATACGCAGAAGAGGTTCGGTACCAGAGAATCGGGCAATTACCCAACCGCCATTTTTGAAATATACTTTAGCGCCGTCTTCGTAGCTCACACGTTCAATTTCAAACTCAAACTGTGGTAGTTGTTTCTCGACATATATCTTGTGATGCAGTGTCTGCTTTTGCCCGGCTTTAAAGCTACAATCTCCTTCAGCCGTATAGGCGTAGCCGTATTTGGTATAAATTTCATCAAGAAGCTCAGAAAGCTTTTTGCCTGTCACTGAAATCATCTCAACCAGCAAACTGGAGGCGAACACGCCATCTTTACCTTTGATATGGCCGCGAATGGTCAAACCGCCCGAGCTTTCACCACCGATCAACGAATCATCGGCTTCCATTTGCGAGCTGATGTGCTTAAAGCCGACGGGTACTTCAAAGCTCTTCTCACCATGGTCTGCTGCTATATTGTCGAGGATATGAGTGGTCGCAATGTTACGAACTACGGAGCCAGACCAGCCTTTGTACTCAAGCAAATAGTAGTAAAGCAGGATCAGCACTTCATTAGGGTGAATGAAGTGGCCTTTTTCGTCGATGATGCCGAGACGATCAGCATCGCCATCGGTGCCAATACCAATGTCGTAACCTTGCTCTGCAACAAGATGTTTTAGACGATATAACGTGGCAGCGCTGGGAGAGGGCATCAAGCCGCCAAAGTCGGGGTTTTTGCCATCGTTAATCACATCGACGTCACAGCGGCCATTGATTAATACTGTTTGCAGCGCGTTTTTAGCCACCCCAAACATAGGATCAATTAATACACGTAAATTGGCTTTTTTGATCGCTTCTATGTCGATAAAGTCGATGATCGAGTCGACGAATTCGTTCATTGGGTTAATGATCGTAATCAGTTTATCTTCAACCGCCTGATCAAACTCTACGCTTTGCACTTTATCGCCAGTTAAAGCTGCAATTTGAGCTTCGATCTTTTCAGTGATTATCTCATCCGCATCACGGCCCCCTTCAATAAAGACTTTAATGCCGTTGTAATCTGCTGGGTTGTGGGACGCGGTAATGCATGCCGAGTAGGCGCACCCCATCGCTTTGGCTTTAAACATCACAATTGGAGTCGGAACAAATTTGTCGATGAAGCTGACGGGAATATTGTTAGCGGCAAGTACCTCGGCGAACCAGCGACCCGCTTTGTCAGATAAAAAACGACGGTCGTAACCAATAATGAACCCTTTGTCGGCGACTTTCTCATGGTTGATGATGTTTGCCAGCGCTTGGGCAACCAAGCGAACATTATTTTTGGTAAATTCTTCACCGATAAATGCGCGCCAGCCACCAGTACCAAACTTAATCATTGCTTTAATCCTTTATTCAACAAAAGAGCCTCTGTGAGAGAGGCTCATTGGGTGGTTAACCAAGTACAACGACGACGTCGTTTACGCTGCCTTTTGGCTGTACGGGTATCGCGGAGCCAGACACTTCTTCTCCATTGACTAGGATCGATTTGACCCCTTTGCTCACTGAGTCTGGGTTCTCCACTCTGATGTTGTACGTCGCCTCTAGCCATTGACGAGTCACTTCGAAACCCGGCCAGTTGGTTGGGATACACGGATCAATAGTCAGTCCATCAAAACCTGTACGTACGCCAAGAATAAAGTTGGTTACTGCGAAGTAAGCCCAACCCGATGTGCCAGTTAGCCATGGGTGATTCGCACGCCCGTGATCTTGGTGGTCACGACCCATAATGAACTGCACGTAAGAGTAAGGTTCTGCAATCCGTTTTTCGATGATGTCGTTTTGGTTGTATGGGTTGAGTGCATCGTAGAATTTCATTGCACGGTCACCACGCCCCAATTTTGCTTCTGCAACCCAAGCCCATGGGTTTGGATGTGAGAAGATAGCGCCGTTTTCTTTCACGCCTTGATAAACGCGAGTCACGAAGCCGATGTCATCGTTAGGAGTGGCGAAAGACGGCGAGTTGAGGTGTAAGCCATATTCAGAGAAGAGGTTCTCATCTACGGCATCCATTGCTTTCTCGCCGCGTTCTTGAGATACCGCGCCAGAGAGTACGGCTAAGGTGTTTGACTCAAGGTGTACACGACCTTCTGCTTGTTGGGCTGTACCGATTTTGTCACCGCTCTTGGTTAAGCCACGAATGTACCAACCGCCTTCATCATCCCAAAGGTGTGCTTCACACGCTTCGCGGACATTTGCCGCCATTTCGGTGTATTTCTCAACATCAGTGTCTTTACCTAGATATTTCGCTAGGTCGATGAACTCTTGCAGAGCCCAGAAGTGGAGGAACGACACCATTGAAGATTCGCCACCACCTAGGTTTAGACAGTCATTCCAGTCTGCGCGTAGACCTTTACAGATACCGGTTTGACCTACGTATTCAGCAGAGAAATCTAGGGCAGCTTTCATGTGGTCATAAACGCTGGCATCGCTACCATCTGCGTAAGGGATCATTTCGTCGAAGAAGCTGTGCTCGCCGGTTTCCATCACGTATTTACAGATGGTTGGCACTAACCATAGGTGGTCATCAGAACACGTGTCTTCAATGCCGTGGATCTTGTCTTCGTCGGATGGGGTAGGAACAACCGTTGGTGACTTAGACGGTTTCACGTCTGCTTTCTCTGGATCGAACCAGTCTGGATCGAATAGATGCAGACCATAACCCGCTTTCACCTGACCGCGCAGTAGATCAACGATACGCTTGCGTGTCATTGCTGGGTTGGCGTGAGGGACTGAAATTGCGTCTTGTGCGGTATCGCGGTAACCAAGGCCAGTACGACCACCCACTTCGATAAAGGATGCAAAACGAGACCACACGACACAGGTTTCAGCTTGGTATAGTGTCCATGCATTAATCATGGTATCCAGACCTTCATTTGGCGATTTCACTTGGAATTTGCCACAACGCTCATCCCAGTGGGCTTTGATACCAGCGAAGGCGTTGTCGACTTCTGCTAAGTCTTGGTATTTAGCGCGCAGGCGTTTACCGTTGCCTTTGCCGATACCTAGAATGTAAGCAAAGCGAACTTCTTCACCCGGTTGGATGGTGAATTGCTTGTGCAGAGAACCACAGTGGTTATAACAAGTCTGAGCCGTGTTGGAGCATTGGCCTTTTTCGACGGCGATTGGGTTAGCTTCGTCGCGGTAAAGACCTAGGAAGCTGTCACGCTGACCATCGTAAGAATCTGGAGAAAACGTCGAAGCAAGGTAGTAGAAACCTTCGAAGTCGTTGGTGTTGTAGTACAGGTCGTATTCAATTACGCCTTCATTGTAAGTCGTACCTGCGGAGTACAGAGACATCTGATGGTTTTGGTTATCAGATTGGATATGGCTGAATGAGAATTCAACAAAAGAGAACGCGCTGATGGTACGTGGTTTGTCTGAGGTGTTCTTGATCACCACATCCCAAATTTCCGCGTCTTCGCCTTTAGGGACGAAGAGTGTTTTCGTCGCGGTAATGCCGCTGTATTCACACTTGAACTTAGAGTATGACAAGCCATGACGGACTTCGTAGTTTGCTTCATCTAGGCTTTTGGCCACTGGTTGCCAAGATATTGACCAGTAATCCCCTGTTTCATCATCACGCAGGTAAACGTAATGTCCTGGGCGATCGAATGTCGCATTCGGGCGAAATTTGGTAACACGGTTGTATTCTGGCGAGTTGTAGAACGAATAGCCGCCTGCATTGTGCGAAATAACCGTACAGAACTTCTCAGTGCCTAGGTAGTTTGTCCATGGCGCAGGGACGTCAGGGCGAGTGATGACGTATTCACGATTCTCGTTATCGAAATAGCCGTATTTCATGTTTTATTCCTTTTCCTACAGCCACTGAAACAGCGGCCTAATGTATTTGCTAGAGAAAACTGCTAAGGGCTATGGCCGTCAGCAAAAGTTACTTCCAAGGGTTGCGATAATTGATGCCTTGTTTATCGAGTAAAGATAAATGGCCTTTCAGCCTTGCTTGATAGTCGTGCCAGTCGCGATGTTGTTTCATTGTCCAGCAAGCTTCTGCTATTGCTGTCAGGCGAGGGAACACCATGTAGTCCAGCCGTTGCTGGTGGGAGACAAGTTCGCACCATAGAGCGCACTGAATACCAAGAATACGTTTACGGATTGGGTCTTCTTCTGGAACATCGGCCAGAGGTTCATAGCGATACGCGCTTTCGAGAGGAATGACATTCGCCCAGTCGACGCCAGGTTCCTCAGGGGAATAATCCTGAGCCATATCCAGATAGGTGGATTGGGCCGGTTGTAGGACAACATCGAAGCCTTGTTTGGCGCACTTGAGGGCTGCCTCTTCACTCAACCAAGAATAAATCACGGTATCTTTGCTGACTTTATCTCCGTGCTGAGCTTCTTCCCAGCCGACCATGCGCTTGCCCAAAGAGCGTAATTTTTGCTCGGCATATCGCAGCAGGTGTCCCTGAAGTTCTTTGGTATTCTGGTAACCTTCAGATTCCATTAATGCTTGGCAATTCGCGCTCTGAAGCCAAACGCCATCAGGCACTTCATCGGCGCCAATATGCACCCAAGGGGCTGGAAATAGACTGGCGACCTCTTCAAGCACTTTATCGAGAAACTCATAAGTCCCCGGTATTGCAGGAGAGAGAACATTGTCGGTGTAATGTTGAATGCTGCGGTATTCCGATTTGTCGCTCGGATCGAGCAATAACTCAGGAAGGGCTTTAATCGCTGCTCGGCAGTGACCCGGTATATCAATTTCAGGAATCACGGTAATGCCTCGCTCTTGAGCATAAGCAATCACTTCTCTTACCTGATGCTGAGAATAATACCCGCCATATACTGGCGAAAGATGACTAAACTGCGGCTTGAGTGCCGACTCTCTTCCCCGAAATGCCCCCACTTGTGTGAGTTGAGGAAAGGCGTTGATCTCCAGTCTCCAGCCTTCATCATCGGTTAAATGCCAGTGAAAAGTATTGAACTTGTAGTGGACGAGCTGGTTAATTAACCGTTTGATATCGTCGATTGAATGGAAATGGCGAGCACAGTCGAGCATCATGCCTCGGTATTTAAAGCGAGGCTTATCCACTACTTTGACATAAGGCACTGATAATTGGTCGTTATCTTGTGTTATGAGTTGCATTAACGTGGCACTGGCATGTACGAAACCTGCCGCCGATGCCGATTCAATCCTGACGCCTGTAGCGGATACGATCAGCTGATACTGACTTTCATCCAGTGTTGGATTATTGCGAAACAGGATTTCGCTTTGACCAATGGCCTTGGCCTGATAGCCGAATAGATTGGTCAGCTCTTCCTCCAGCCAAGTCGCGGCTTTTTCCGCTTGCGCAGTTTGTAGTGTAATCTGGCTGGTGGTCGATAAATGAAAGGTACCACCCTGATAACTGATCTGGTTGGGTGCCGGGATCAGTGAGTGCTCTGCAGCAGGTATCGGGTCAAGTTGGGTGCGCTCTTGATAGGGGGAGGCGAGAGCAATAGGCGTCAACGTCACTGCTAACTCACTTGCACCATTGTCACTGACAATCAAAGCATCTTTGAGGCCGTCAGTGTAAAAGCGCAATGGCGCTGTATTGATGCTAAATTCGCAGTAATAATGCTGATTTGCGTCGAGTGTGTAGCTATCCGGAGTAACAACGCAAAAGCTGCCTGTTTGTTTGATCGAACCATGACTAAAGCTATCAGGAAGGATGTAGCGGTCAATGATGAACTGCAAATGCCAATTGTTTAGTGCTTGATCCGACAGATTGTGCAGCGTCAGACCAAATCGACAGTATTGCTTATGCTCTGACAGAACGGTGAGGTCAATACGATAACTCATGGTATCCCCTTTAATACAGGTTATGCTCTGGTTTGCCAGCAAACATTAATGCCCCTTCAATGGCATCAAACTGGGGTTCAACAATCCACTGTTGAACGGGAGGCGAAAGCCAGTCATGCATACGCTCTGCTATGCTTCCCATTAGGCAGATTCGGTTGGCCCCTTTTTTATGTAAGGCGAGAATGAACATTTCAATGTCGGCTGCAGTTTGCTGAAGCAACGAGATAGCTAATGAATCGGCTTGGGCCGCATGGCGAAAAATCATTGGCGAAAACTTGCCATAGTCACGGGGTAAAGCGTTTTTCGACCAACTAACAATTTGGTCGACATCGTTGGAGAAGTGGGTCATAACTTCTTGGCATAACGGTGTTTTTTCACCAATACCATCTTCAGCAAGGAGCACTTTTTGAATCAGTGTCAGCCCCATCACGGCGCCACCGGCTTGATCGGAGATAGGAAACTCTCTTCCCCCTACAACATGCTGCTCATTGCCGGATAAATAAATGCCACAAGATCCTGTCCCAGCAATCATAATGGCTCCACTGTCACCATTGTGAGCGCCTAAGCAAGCCCCATAAGCATCGGTGTTGAGTACGATGGAAGCAAAAGGGTGGGCTTGAGCCATAAATTCATGCCAAGCGGATCTTTGTTCTGCACCAGCCAAGGCTAACCCTAAATGCATGTGTTTTAGTTGAGATGAGTCGAGTCCGGCTTCTTGTGCAGCGATTGTGACCGCGTCGACAATCGACTGAAGTGCCACATCGACCCCTAAAAGAATATTGGCGCTGCCACTTTTACCTTCTCCAAGTTTTTTACCGTGTTGATCCCTGATGCGTGCTCGGCAAGATGTACCTCCGCCATCAATTCCGACAAAATATTGAGTCATGTTACTGCTCCTCTACGCGACTGAAATGAGCTTGCTGAGCCATGATGGCAAGTAAGTACCATGCACTATGAGGAATCCATTGCTCGCCCCAGCGCCAGTTTTGTAGCATGTCGTCCTTTTGTCCGGCCGGGTTAAATGCAATATCCTCTGAATCATCGAAGCCTGCCGTTATGCCGTTACAAATCCCTCCTTTGGCATTAAAAAATCCAAGGTGTGGTAAATAGTCGGGGTTGTTGCGTCCGTGCCCATCTAACATGCACATGTCATACGGGTTAAGGCCGAGAATCCAATTGAGAGCATTTTGGGAAAACTTGTTGAGCATATGTTTTTGCTCGGCGTCGCATAGATGTGGCTGAGCGAGATACGCCATCACGGACAATGAAGCTAAACGGGCATTTTCTCCCTGCCACCAATAGCCACTCTCATTATTCTGAGCGATGAAGAAAGCGTCCTGTTTTGCTTGGTTGACGCCTTTTACATACTGCCGCGGATAGCCAAAAGGGTTGGCGACTTTAGTGGAGATAGACAGCTCAAATTGGCACGCATGTGTGATGGTGTCGACTGTTGATTGGCGTCGTTGTGGATCATCTTCAACCTCTAAATACAGGCACAGAGCAATGACAGGTAAGCCGGCTTCCGCTGCATGATAATAAGGGCGTGAGCCGTCCTTATTCGCTGACCAGAAATTCTGGATAAGTTCATCTGATTGTTGTCGCTGCGTTAAACGTGTCGCCCAGTATCGGCTTTCTTCAAGATAGAGATGATTTTGTGTCGTTTTGTACAGTTCAGCGCAGGCCATCAGTGCGCAATACTCATCAATGATGTTTTCTTCGCCATCATTGAGGTAGTGGCAATTGAGTTCTTTCAGGTGGTGGTAACCGGACTCAGCTGCATCAAGGTATTGCTGAGTGGTAAAGTCGCCATGGATATCCAAACGTGCTGCTGCCGCTAATGCTGCGATGGCTATACCACCGCCTTGACGAAAGCCAGCCTGAAAGTCGTCTGATTTGTGACCGTCTTGCGTTGCGTAAGAGCATATCTCACGCTGCTGTGGGTCTTTCGACCACTTATCAAATACTGTGGTATAGAAAAATCCCGACTCGTGCTGCATCCGGACCAGAAAGTCGGTACCGAATAAAGCTTCTTCTTTGAGACGTAACTGCGTAAATGCTGCCAGCTTTGAGCTGGTCTCACATAGCTCAAGACCTTTGAGTATATTCCACACCACCATTGGAATTTGTTGTGGGTTCAAGTAGTTGGCATAAGAGAGGTGACTTAAATATTTGCTGACATCACCCGAGGCATCGTACCATCCGCCACGGACGTCCACAGTTTGACTGCTGTTTAATAGCGGTATGTTTTGATCCTGACGATCGTAGATGCCGCTGCTGCGTTGGGATTTAAAATAGTGCAGTACGTCGGACAGTGTAGAGGTGAAGAGCAGATCTTGATCGATCAAAAAAATAGAGGACTGACAACTATTGTATTTGAGGTAGTAGCGCCCTAGTGTTTTCACGTTGGAAAAATCAATGCGAAAAAAATATCCCTGGTGCCAATTTGCGACTCGAGTGCCAGTCTCGACATCCAGTGACGCAACAGTCTGATGACTATCTGCACACACCAAAAGGGCAGTGGAAGATGGTAGGTTGGGTACATCTGCCATCAGAATAGCCTGCTTTGGTCCCAGGGATTCATAACCAATGTGGTTAGTAAGTAGCAGCATTAAAATCTCCGAGTGAATCTGATGAGCCAGCTTCTTAGGCTGGCTTCAATATGGTTTTAGCTTTGATATAGGTAACAACGCACAAAGTGGTTGTCTGACAGTTGAGTGACTTCTGGTAATTGTTCACGGCATTGGCTAGTTGCATGCTGACAGCGTCCAGCAAACGGGCAGCCTAAGGAATTAGGTGTCCAAAGAGGGATCTCACCTTTATTGCCTTTTAGCTGCTCATGGATCGACTTGCTTGGATCCGGTACAGCGGAAACCAGTAACTGAGTGTATGGATGTTGAGGGTTGTGGATGATCTCTTCTGTGTCTCCCCACTCGACCATATGACCGACGTACATTACGGCAAGATCTTCAGCGATGTAGCGCGCAGTTGCGATGTCATGAGTGATGTAGAGCAGTGACATCTGCTTTTCAAATTTCATCTCTTCCATCAGGTTGAGAACGCCAGCTCGAATCGAGACATCCAACATGGATGTCGGCTCATCAGCGAGCACGACCTCTGCACCCACGGCAATATTACGCGCTAGGTTAACCCTTTGGCGCTGGCCGCCGGAAAGTTGATGCGGGAATTTTTGCGCGGTTTCCTTAGGAGGAATAAGCCCCACCTGTTCCAGCAAGTCGTAGACACGCTCTTCCAATTCCTTCTTATTTCCCGGTTTGACCTTTTTATGGATCAGTAATGGGCGGGCAATATGATGGAAAATATTATGGGTTGGGTTTAGAGATCCAAATGGGTCTTGCCAGACCATTTGCACGCCTTCGCGATAGGCCATCAGATCAGAACGAGAGCCAATGGTCTGGATATCACGCCCTTTGTATTCAATGGTGCCGCTGGTTGGGGCATACATCTTTGCGATCATCTTGGCAGTGGTCGATTTGCCTGAGCCTGATTCACCAACCACTGACAGGCCACGGCTTTTGTACATTTTAAAAGATACGTCGTTTATCGCGCGCATCATGGGTTGCTGTAGCGCATTACTGTTAATCGGGAAGTCTTTAACTAGATTTTTCCCTTCCACTAGTAGTTCACCAAATTCTTTGCTCATCATTGTCTCCAGTAATCGTTATGTTTTTGTCTTCCAGCGCTAGAGTTTGGCTTGGGCTATTGGCTCACCATATAGGTGGCAGTTTGAGAAACGACTTGGCTCTATTTGTTTCAGTTGAGTTGGTATCTTGGTACAGGCTTCGTGGACACGATCGCATCGTGCTTGGAATCGACAACCTTGTGGAATTTCCAGCAGGTTGAGTGGGTTGCCAGGGATACCAGTCAACTTCGTTTTTGGACCAGTGAGTGGAGGGAAAGAGCTTCCCAGCCCTTTGGTGTACGGGTGGTAAGGGCTTTCTAAAATTTGCTTCGATGGCGCCACTTCGATCAACTCACCGGAGTACATAATGCCGATGCGATCTGAGAATTCGACCATCAGTGAAAGATCATGGGTAATGAACAAAATAGAGAAACCAAATTCTTCTTTCAGAGCGTAGATCTTCTGAAGAATCTCGCGTTGTACCACAACATCTAAAGCAGTGGTTGGCTCGTCCATAATGATCATTTTAGGATTCAGTGCGAGGGCAATGGCGATGACCAAGCGCTGGCGCATACCGCCAGAGAACTGGTGAGGGTAGTCAGTCAAACGGCTCGGATGAATGTCTACGATCTCCAGTAACCCTTCTGCGCGTTTGCGTGCTTGCTCACGCGTCATGTTGGTATGACGCATAATCACGTCGCAAAATTGCTCTTCCATTGGCAACACTGGGTTCAGCGCATTCATCGCACTCTGAAATACCATTGACATCTCACTCCAGCGAAAAGCTTGCATTCTTTCATCGCTGTAATTGAGGATGTTCTCGCCATTGAAGATGACTTCGCCACCGGTAATAAATGCTGGCGGCTTGTGCAGTCGCATTAACGAGAACGCGACCGTTGATTTTCCGCAGCCTGATTCGCCCGCTAAGCCAAAGACTTCTCCCGGAGCGATATCAAAGCTGACATTGTTGCAGGCGCGAACGTCGCCTGCAGCTGTGATGTAGTCAACACATAAGTTACGGATAGAAATGAGTGGTGCTGTCATGATTATTTATCTCCGCTCCAAAGTGCATTTTGTGGTGCCAGTTCTGGCTCACGTTCTTTTTTGTCTTGCTGAGCTAGCTTTTTCCAACGCTTCATCCCTTTGTGCGAGCGCAACTGTGGGTTAGCAATTTCATCTACAGCGAAGTTAAGTAATGCCAATCCAGTAACGAGTAGGATAAGTGCCGCACATGGTGCAAACAGTTCCCACCAAGCGCCAATTAGCATTGAGGAGGAGGTCTGAACGTTATAGAGCATGATGCCCCAGCTGACGGTGTTAGGATCACCTAGTCCTAGGAAGGAAATCGTTGCTTCCATCATGATGGCGTACATTACTGAGCCAATGAAACTTGCACCCACAATTGGGATTAGGTTAGGTAGGATTTCGACAAAGATGATGCGCCAAGACGATTCGCCGAGTACTTCTGCGGCTTTAACGAACTCTTTCTCACGTAGAGCTAAAGTTTGTGAGCGAATTACCCGAGCGCCCCAGGCCCATGCAGTCAGGCCAATGATCAGCGCGATGGTTAATGGCCCAGCTTCGCCAATGAAAGCGGCTAGTACGAATAGTAAAGGGTACTGTGGAATGACCAGCATGATATTCATAGCTGCAGTTAAAAAGTCATCGACACGGCCACCGAAGTAACCTGCGGAAATACCGATCACAGTCGCAAGGAAACACACGGTAATACCGGCACCAAAACCTACGGCAAGTGATACTCGAGCACCATGGACAAATTGTGACCAGACATCGCGTCCCATGCGGGTGGTGCCAAGTGTGTGATCGGCTTTTTTCGACATCAACAGCGTGCGGCGGTCTGTCGCCAGGTTTTCTGCCACCCAACCGTCTGGGTTAGCTTGTGCTGATTTCACAATGAACGCTGGGTACTCGTGTGGGTTACCTGTACGCTTGTCCGGTGCGTGTTTACTGAGCAGAGGTGCTGCAAGTGCAATAAACAAGAAGATGCCGATGATGATGCTACCAATCAAAGCGATTGGGTTACCTATGATGAGTTTGATGAATCCCTTCATGATTATTTGCCTCCCTTACGTAGGCGAGGGTCAAGAACGACATAAAGCATGTCAGCCAATAAGTTAAAGAACAGCATGAATAGCGTCATGATCAGTAGCTGGCCCTGAAGAACTTGATAGTCACGAGCTTTAATCGCATTGAAAAGCACTGAACCTAAACCTGGGTAGTTGAAGATGATTTCGATGATCAACTGACCACCAATCGCCATACCTAGCGCCATGGATAAGGCGGTTACACTAGGTAGTAAGGCATTTCGTGCTGCGTAATTGAAGACTACACGGTTTTCACTTAAGCCCTTACCTTTGGCCATTGTGATGTAGTCTTCTGCAAGTAGGTTGATCATGTTGTTACGCATGTTGACAAGGAAACCGCCGATTTGGACTACAGACGCACAGAAAAGAGGGAGGACAGCGTGGTAAGCCACATCTTTAATGAATGCCCAGCTCGTCCAATCTGGAGATGTGCCTGCTGTATAAGCGTAGCCAGTCGGGAACCACTTCAAGCCAATCGCGAAAATAAACATCGCAATCATGGCAATGACGACTTGTGGTACGGCTTGAATGATGAGCATGCCCGGTGTGATGAATGCGTCGTATTTGCTACCGCGCTTCCAAGCTGCGTAGATACCCAGAATAGAGCCGATCGAGAAAGATAGGATGACCGCTGTACCCGCAAGGAACAGTGACCAACCAAAGGCACTGCCTAGCAAGTCATTAACAGCGAGTGGGTAAAACTGGATTGAGGTGCCCAGTTCCCAACTGAGTATATTCTTCATGTAGGCGATGTACTGGACAAAGAGTCCACCATCGACAAAGCCCAGTAGTTCTTTCATGGCGGCAATGCGCTCAGGCGTCACCTGGACAGATGCGTTAGCAAACATCATGGTGACCGGATCACCCGGCATTGCACGCGGAATAATAAAATTAAGTGTCGCGGCAACTAAAAGTGCGACAAAGTAAAATGACAAACGTCTTAAAAAATAACCCATAACTTACACCTTACTCACCCAGATTTTCCCTGTTTCTGGTTTCAGGTCGCTCCTAGCGAAAGTCAAAATTGAGAGCGAACAATCCCCTGACGACTGGCGCCACACTTTAATAGGTCAAAGCTTTTGGGGATAAGGCGGCGCACGGAATGTACGCCGCATAGATAGAACGCTTACTTAACTGGTTTTAGGTCCAGAACGTGAAGTAGACGCTCAGGGATACCAGCCCAAATGTTTGGACGGCCCTTCGGATTTTCTTCATTCCACCAACCAGTGAAGCGAGTTGTGTTGTATTGATACATGTAAGCACCAGACATCACAGGTACAGTCACTTGATCTGCGGCAATGATTTGCTGGATGCCGTGAGCAATTTCTAGCTGCTCGTTTTTATCAGCTGTTTTGTAGAAGCTGTTAAGTAGGCCATCTAGCTGGTCATTTTTGTAGAAGTGCATGGCAAAGCGAGGCATGCCATCACCAGATTGCAATGCTGAGTTATAAGCACTGTTCCAGTACGTGTATGGATCCGCACCATGGAAGTAGTTGGTGTACGAGACGTCGTAGCTACCTTCCAGCATTGCTTGGTTATACACAGAGAAATCTGGTGTACGAGCTTTGGCTTTGATGCCCACTTCAGCGAGCTGTTCTACCGCTAGCTGAACAGTGTTGTTGAAGTCTGTCCAACCGTTTGGTGATTGAATCAGAAGCTCAAATGATTTACCTGATGGCGTGTCTACGAAGCCATCTTTATTGACATCTTTGAAGCCCGCTTTGTTTAGCAGCTCTTTTGCACCTTCAACATTGTAGGTGTTGTACGCTTTGTACTTGTTGTGAACATCTTCGTCAGACCAAGCTTCAAATGCGTAGCCAAGACCTGAAGCAAAGTCGTTCACTGTACCGCCACCGTAGTAAGCAATATCAATGATGGTCTGACGATCCAGTGCCATAGAGAACGCGCGACGGAAATCAACATTGTTCAATGCTTCATGCTTAGCGGCATCTGGGTTCTTGAAGTTGATGACGAATGCCTGAGTACCCGCTGGCGGATACCAGTATTGGTGGCTAGGGCTTGAAGCTGCATATGTACGGTCAATATCTGGAATGAAAGATGACGTCCAATCCATTTCGCCGTTAACCACTTTACCTAGGAACTGATCGTTGTTCGCGATTTGAGGCACACGAAGACAATCTACTTCTAAGTTGTCTGCATCCCAGTAGTTCGGGTTACGACACTGAATGTACAGTTGCGCTGTAAAGGTATCGATTTCAGTGAACGGGCCGGAACCTACAGGGTTTTCGTTAGTGAAGGTCGCTGGGTTTTTAACATCCTTCCAAATATGCTCAGGAACAACTGGCACCTTAGCAATTTCGTAAGGAACGTTAGAGTTCGCTTCCGTTAGGCGGAATTTGACTTGGTAGTCGTTCAGTTTTTCAACACCAGCCACCCAAGAGTTGATACCACTTTGGTCTAGTTCTGGCTTCTCTTTTACTAGGTTAAAAGAGTAAACAACGTCATTAGCATCAAAGGTTTCGCCATCTGACCATTTCACGCCTTTACGAATATCGAAAGTAACGCTCATTAGGTCATCAGACATCTTGAAGCTTTCAGCCAAACGGAATACAGGAGTGTTACCATGCATTTCATTAAACACAACAAGAGGCTCGTATAAGAAGTCTGTTGTTGTGTGAAGGTTAGTGGCACCTAAATACGGGTTAAAGTTACGTACAAAAGTGGTGAATTCTTTAGGGTGTACTGTTAGTTCACTGCGTTCAGCGGCGGTAGCGACAGAAGTAAATCCTGTTGTCGCTGCAGCAATAATTGCTGTTGCTAGTGTTGTTCTTTTAATGTTGGCAAGCATAGCTGTTCCTTACTATTTGCTTTCATTTCACTTATGGAATTGAATGTCATCAACTGATGGACACTCCCTAAAACCTACCTCAAGTATTATTTCACCATGCCGGAGGAGCAGGGAAATTGAGTGGCCTGTAGGCCTTAGGCAAGTTAAGAAAACACCTTTACGTTAAATTTGGCAATTGCCTATCTCGTCAAAAACGTTAAAAAGTACCTTATTGACGTCAATAACGTTAATTGGCCCCTTTTTTAATCAACAATCGAGCTATTCCTAAATTTGAACTCACTCGCACTACCATAGCTATGACTTATTGTTTGTTAGTGTTTACTTACCTTTCTGCTCATTTATATTAGTGGTATGTAGAAACTGATAGCTATATGAGATCATTATCACTAGTCTTTATCAAGGTTATTTTCTTGCGGAAAATTAATTCTGCCGTCTTGTTGTGATTGTGTTCGCAAACTGAGTTCTTTTCTTCTAGATAACGCTAAATAGGCGGTTTTTAAGTGGCTCTCCCGATGTAATTAGCGTGTCTTAGCGGAGCCTAAATCAGGTTGTTTTCTATTGTGTAAAAACTTTATAAGGCTAAAAAGTGCAGCGGGCTATTGATGGGACAGAGCCATTTATAGAAAGGTAGCGAGAGACAAAATAAAACCCGCTTAAAGCGGGTTTATATGGAATATGGGGGCTACTTAGCTGGTTAGGAGATGTTGCAGCTTATCGCGAAGGCTCTCAATATGAGTGCGCTCTGGGCTCATTTCTTTACAGTGTTCAAGGATGTACTCAAGAGAACTCAGTACCGTTCGCCAGCGCGGTGTTTTTGGTAACGTTTCGACTCGCAGGTATTTGTCCAGAGTCCGAGTCTGTAAGGTGCTACGGTCGAGGTACACACGCCATAACCCGCTTTGCTCTGCGAAAGCAAACTTGCTTTGACCAGTAACGCTTTCCCAATAAGTTAGCGCACTTGTCATTGCATCGACTAAGACTTCACGCATGACTTCTTGCTTGGATTTGCTGTCAGTGGTAGCCCGATCGGCTAACCGCGTAAACTCTCCACCTAACTCTTTTAACTCTTGCAGTTTGGCCTTATCCCCTTCAAACGCGTAGCTGGAAAGGGCTTCAACCGCGGTTTCTAGGTTATTGATCCGCGCGGCATTGACACTGCCCCCCACGTTAAAGATGTACATGGATTTGAGTCCAGAGCCTTCTGGAAGTTTGAGAATGTCTGCGGACAAGTGCTGGCGGACATCTTCGACATAAACATCAATGACGCCACAGTAGTGCGGTTGTTCGACGTTAAGGAATTTTGGTGCAATCAACTCATCTGCATTGGAGCGGCGTAATTGTTCTGTGGTGCGTTTAAATAGGCGAGACGCAGCATCATTGGTGAAGCGGATTTTATTGTCGTCACGTACGCAGATAATCGCTTCTGGTGCGGATTCCAATTGTTCCAATAAACGCCCCTGAGTTTCCAGTAAACTAGCTTCAACCATGGCGCGCTGCTTAAGCTCAGTTTGTAGTTGCTGGTTTTCAATCCGACGCTGTTCAGCTTTGCTCGCGGTCAAATGTGCTGTAATCCGTGCGGCGAGCTCTTGTTTGTTAAAAGGTTTTGATAAGTAGTCATTGGCTCCGGCTTCGAAACCTCGAACTCTGTCATCGGGCTGATTCAATGCTGTGAGCATGATGACGGGGAGCTGAGCATGATCATAGTCTTTACGCAACACTTCACACACCTGATAGCCACTCATTCCCGGCATCATGATATCGAGTAGCATCAGTTCTGGTTTTTCATGAACAACGGATTCAACGGCTTCTTCGCCATTTTTCGCGGTGCGTACTCGGTAGCCTTCGAGGCGAAGGAAGCTGTCTAAGACACGCAGATTGACCGGTTCATCATCGACCACTAACAGCAATGGCCCGTCAGGATTTTCCGGTAAATTTGAGCCTTCGATTATTTCTAGGTCACTGTTTTCAGGAGCAATGAAATGCGCGCCTTCGATATGGCTTGCGAGGCCTATCTGCTCGGTTGAGGCGATTGGCAAAGTGAAACTAAAGGTCGTACCAACCATAGGTTGGCTGCTGACGTAGAGCGTGCCTTGCATCAAATCAATCAACTGACGGCTGATAGATAGACCAAGGCCGGCTCCTTGGCGATAACGGCTACTATCACTGCCAGCCTGAATCAAGGGTTCAAAAATGTGTTCAAGCTGCTCAGCAGGGATCCCCTGACCAGTATCTACCACCTGAACGCGGATGTTATCATCGACCTGTGTGGCGGAAATAACGATTTTGCCTTCACTGGTGTATTTGATGGCGTTACCAACGAGGTTGTATAGCACTTGCTCTAAGCGTTGAGGGTCGGCGCATACCCATAGCGGATCGTTAGGAACCTGATTAATGATGCGAATGGGTTTGTTACCCACTAAGTGAGTCGACAGTTCGAGCACCAAGCGTGTTGCACCGGAGATGTCCACTGCTCGGGTTTCGATATCGAGATTACCGTAACGCATTTTGTGGTAATCAAGCAGGTCATCAACCAAGGTGGCCAAGCGTTGGCCGCTACTGATGATGATATCGAGCTGGTACTTGTGATCCGCGGTAATTGGCCCATTGGCGCCGGAGATTAGCGCTTCTGCGATACCTACCATGCCATGGAGTGGAGTTCGCAATTCATGAGAGGTGGTGGCGAGGAACTCATCTTTGAGTTTGTTCGCCAATTGCAGCTCGTCATTTTGCTTTTGGATCAGCTTTAGGTTGCTTTCCAGCTCTTCATTTTGCTGTTTTATGAGCAGTATTTTGTCGCGAATGGAGCGTTGCATGCGCTCAAAGCTGATGGCCAGTCGGCCTATCTCATCTTTTCGCTCTGTATTGATGATGTCTGTATCGAGATCGCCAGCCGAGACTTTTTCTGCCGCCCACGTCAGCTTCAACAAAGGCGCGGTAATAAAATTAGACAAGTAATGGGACGCGGCAACCACCAGTACAATTGCACATAGCATGGCAAATACGAACAGAGTTTCGAGTTGGTGGACGCGTGCAAAAGCTTCTTTTTCTGGCACTTCTACCACAATGGCCCAGTCGACACCTTTAAACGAAATCGGACTGTAAGCCGCGATGGTCGCCTCTCCTAGCGTGTTTGTGTATGTTCCAACATCGGTTTTTCCTTCCAATGCTAAATCAACAACTTCGCGGCTCTTATCGATGTCTTTTTGCTCATAAGCCATGGTTCTTGATTTATGGTCAGCGCCGACCAGCAAGGTTTTCATTGCTGAAGCGTTGTTGGTATCTGCTATTAGCTTAGTGATGCCATTATTTGGTAAACGGAACATGGCATAGCTGTGAAGATAACCTTGCTGAACGATGGGAGCACCGAGCCAAGCGACAGGTTTACCTCTGTCCATCTCAAAGTCTGAAATGATCACCGGTGTGTAATCTTCATTGGATTTACGCTTTTCAGTAACCTGAGTTTTCAGCTTGTGGAAGGTTCTGCCTAGATTGGTATCACGAAAGCGGCCAGTCAGCAGATTGGTGCCGTAGTTGTCGTGTTTAAAGATGGAGTAGGTGACGTTACCTTCTAAATCAACCAGCAAAGCGTCGTCAAAGTCTGAGCGTTTGAGCAGTTCTAGATAGGCTCTGTGATAGCGTTTATGCAGCAGTCGATATCGCTCCGTACCGGTATAAACATTGGACTGAGGCAGTATTGAGGTTTTGATCTGATCGCCTGAGCCAGGAATGTAACGCCGCTGAGCGTACTCGCGCGCCTGAGCCATATCCAGTCCTAAGCTGCGAAACGCATTGACTAAGCCGTAGAAACGCCCGCCACTGGCATAAGCCAGTTCAGAGCGAACAAAGCCCATCACTTCCGATTCTTTGGCGTACATGTAGTCAGTGACTTGTTGCTGTTTACTGTCTCGTACGGACATTAAGTGTGAAGTACTTTGCTCCTGTAAATCTTTGGTATGAGACTGGAGGAAAAAGATCGCGATGATCGTGAGTGGCGTAATACTCAATACAAGAAATGCCAGCATTAAAGTGTGTTGCAGGCGCTTAAATCTTTGTTTTCGGTACAACTTAAACATGAGCTAACTAGACTTTCCGTAATGAGGGCAGGCAATAACATGCCCAGTAAAAAACGTGACTATCCTAGAATGACAAAATTAACGAGTTTTTTTACTTTGACAAGTAAGTCTGAGTTAAAGCGTGGATGAATGCGCAATTTTTGCTGAAGGAGAGAAGCAGAGCCCGATATGAAGCGCTATATTGGGCTGAATGACTATTTTTTTGCGTAGTATATTGCGAACTTATTGGTCTTATTTAGCGTCTCACAATTACCAAATGCTTGCTGAATAATAGGTGGATACTTGAGAAAGCTATTGGCAACGATAAGTAGCTGACCACCCGAGCTTTGGTGTTTTGGTGCTTCGGCTAACAAAGTTTCGGTCGCACTGTAGCTGGTATCCAAACCCGCATGAAAAGGTGGGTTACTGATAATAAATTGATAGTCTTGGCTGGTATCAGAATAAATGTCTGAAGCAAATACTCGTCCTTTTAGACCGTTGGCTGCTAAGGTTGCTTTGCTGGATTCGACCGCCAGTGCACTGATATCGCACATTTCGAGTTCAATCTCAGCATTGAGCGTTGCCATGACAGAACCAATCACTCCAGCCCCACAGCCAAAATCTAATACTTTCCCTGACAGCGCGGGCAGGGTATCTAACAGCAATTGGCTACCAATATCGAACTGACCATGACTGAATACCCCAGGTAAGCTTTTGATCGTCAGTTCATGCCCTTGGTAGCTGACCTGATAGTGTTTAAACCAATCATTAAGATTAAAGTCTGCAGGTTGCTCAAGACATTGCCCCCAGTAAAAAGAACAACGTCTTGCGGAGTCGAACTTATTGATTGGCCCGTAGGGTTTAAACATCTTTTCAATGCTTTTTACACCTGAGCGATTTTCACCGACAACGACAACTTCAGTCTCTGGGCCTAGTTTAGCCAACAACATAGCCAGCAAAAACTCGGCTTCGGCTTTTGCTTTTGGCCAGTACAGTAGGATCATGTCGGCTTGAGTCTGGTCAGTAAACTCAGCGCCAAACACAGTTGTTACTTGGGGGGTAGACTCTAATTGACGGTAGTAACCATAGTTGGTGGTAAACACGGTGACAGATTCACAGTGTTTGCTGAGCTCTACTGGGAACAGGTCTTCTGACTCCCCAGCAACAAGAACATGTTTACCTTTAAAGTAGGCGAGTTGTCGTTGTGCAATTTGGCTCGGTGCAATATAGGCAGACATAATGGACTCTGGCTGAAAAAAGACGGGGGATTTTCGCATAATCCTCCGCATTCTTGAAGTTTTCCTGCTTCCTAGATCTTAGTTTTGATCTTGTTCATCGAGGAAATCCTGAAATTCTTCTTCATAAATATTAAACAGCACCATGGTAATGGCGAAGATCAAAGGGCCGTAGATCAATCCAATCAAGCCAAATAAGTGAAGACCGCCTAATAGAGAGAAGAAGATCATCAGAGTGTTCATTCCTGCGCTGCCTTGCATTAACAATGGTCTGAGCAGGTTATCAATTGAACCAACGACAGCGACACTCCAAATAGTAAGGAAAATCGCCCAAGTTGTATATCCAGTCAAGAACAGGTAGGCCGCCGCAGGTATCCAAATCAATGCGGTGCCGACTACAGGAATAAAGGAGGCAAAGCCCATCATCGTACCCCAGAACAGCCCAGGGAAACCAGCGAGCCACATACCGATACCGCCAGCAAGACCTTGCGCGATTGCGGTTAGAAATGAGCCCATTACGGCAGATTTGGACACTTGCTCAACTTCATCCAGCAATTTGTCTTCTTGGCTGCGAGACAGTGGCAGGATATGACGAATCTCGGCAATGATTTTGTCGTGGTCACGGAGTAAGAAGAACAAAACAAACAACATCAGGAAGAAGTTGAGTAGGAAGTTCGTCGCATCGCCAAGAATTTTTGCACTGATACCGACTAAGTTCGAGCCAAATGAGGTGGCGAACTGAGCCACTTTCTGACCGATTTCCTGAGGTTGAATCTCATCAAAAGGTAAGTAGGTATTAATGATAGACAAACCTTTTACTACCCATGGATGTTCGAACAGGGCTTGGATGCCACCGTGGGTCACCCACTGGTAGACGTTTTGTGAGAATGCTGAACCTTGTTGGACAATGGCGGCGAAAACAAAAAGAAGAGGCAGCACTATGATGACGGTGAGTAAGGTACAAGACAGCAACGACGCGATGTTTCTATGATTCGGCATTCGGTTTTCGATCCACTCATGGATAGGAAACATCAGCAGAGAAATGATAAACGCCATCACAATTGAGTTTATGTAAGGCTCAACTAATAAAAAGCAGGCAAAGCCAGCAGCAAGTAGCGCAACAATCAATACCCAATGGCTGGAAGTTATTTTGAGTTTTTCTGACACGTTTGTTGTCCAATTATTCATCGTGATAGAAGTATAATGGCTGTAAATTACTGAGTCTTCAACGCAAAATCAAAATGTTATCAGCGGAGGGAAAAAACTATGGGATGCTGCAATGATGATAAGTCCTGTTGTGGAAGCGCGAAACCTAAGCGGAAAATTCCTTGGTTTTCACTGATTCTTGTTCTGCTGGTCGTTTTAGTCGTATTTAACTGGCAATAAAAAAGGCTGCATGCGCAGCCTTTTGTTATTTATTACAACGATGAATTATGCTTCTTTGGCTAGAATTGCAAAGCAGCGATCAGCCGCTTCTAATGTCGCTTCAATTTCTTTACTGCCGTGTGCTAGCGAAGTGAAACTCGCTTCAAATGCCGAAGGTGCTAAGTAAACACCATGTTCTAGCATTAGGTGGAAGAAGCGTTTAAAGCGTTCGATATCGCATTTAGTGACGTCTTCGTAACACGTGATTTCTTCTTGTTCCGTAAAGAAGAAGCCAAACATGCCACCCACTTGATTCACGACCATTGGAATACCGTGTTGCTCAGCAAGAGATTTAAAGTCATCAGCCAATTGTTTGGTTTTTGAAGCGAGGCGTTTTTCGTTACCTTCTTCTTTTAATAGGCTTAAACAAGCGTAACCTGCAGCCATCGCTACTGGGTTGCCAGACAGCGTACCTGCCTGATAAACCGGACCTGTTGGCGCGATGTATTGCATCACGTCTTTACGACCGCCAAAGGCCCCCACTGGCATACCACCACCGATGACTTTACCTAGTGTCGTGATATCTGGCTTGATATTGTAATGACCTTGAGCACCGCCTAAAGCGACACGGAAACCTGTCATGACTTCATCAAAGATCAGCAGTGCGCCTTCTTCATCACAGATTTGACGTAGGCCTTCGTGGAAACCAGCAACTGGTGGGATACAGTTCATATTGCCCGCGACGGGTTCAACGATGATACAAGCGATTTCGCCTTTATTGGCAGCAAACAGCTCGCGAACAGAATCCAAGTCATTAAACGTGGCTGTTAGCGTGTGCTTAGCAAAGTCTGCAGGAACACCTGGAGAGCTCGGCTGACCAAGCGTAAGTGCACCGGAACCTGCTTTTACCAGCAAGCTGTCTGCATGACCGTGGTAGCAGCCTTCAAACTTGATGATTTTGTCTCTGTTGGTAAAACCACGTGCGAGACGAATGGCACTCATAGTAGCTTCTGTACCTGAGCTGACCATTCTGACTTGTTCCATTGATGGCACGAGTTCAGAGACCAGCTCAGCCATTTGGATTTCCATTTCAGTTGGTGCACCAAAGCTTAGACCACGCTGCGCTGCTTCAATCACCGCTTCGCGAATGACTGCGTGGTTATGGCCAAGGATCATCGGGCCCCAAGAGCCAACATAATCAATGTAAGCTTTACCATCAGCATCGAAAATCAACGGGCCATCTGCGCGTTCTACAAAGATAGGTGCACCGCCAACGCCGTTGAAAGCACGTACTGGAGAGTTAACGCCACCAGGAATAGTCTGTTGTGCTTTTTCGTAAAGCTCTGCTGATTTGGTCATGGATATATCCTCTTTTGATTGCTCGGACCAATTTGGCTGGCATTGTACCTGTCGATTCCTATTCAAGAAAACGCTTTGCGCCACATTATGGGCAGTTTTCCATCAAGAAAGCGGAGTTTTTATGAAAAAAATCCACGAAAGGTGGTGAATACTTGAACGGATAACTCAGGTATTAGATAATGGAGCGATTATAGAAAGATGATTTATCCAAAACTGTGCACAGTGATTGGATTTACATGAGTGAGAGAGGTCATCGTGAGCGAACTAAATATCCCACTAACATTTTCAGATGCAGCGGCACAACGTGTTGGCGCACTAATCGCTGAAGAAGAAAATCCAAACCTGAAGTTGCGTGTTTACATTACGGGTGGGGGCTGTAGCGGCTTTCAGTATGGCTTCACATTCGATGAGAGTGTCAATGACGGCGATACGACGATTGTAAACAGTGGCGTAACGCTTGTGGTTGATCCAATGAGCCTACAATATCTTGTTGGTGGTCAGGTGGATTACACCGAGGGTTTGGAAGGTTCACGTTTCTTCGTAAATAACCCTAATGCGACAACAACTTGTGGCTGTGGTGCTTCATTTAGTGTCTAAATTAAAAGTCAAATTTGCAGAGCCGCGCTAAGTCGCGGCTTTTTCTTTTCTGCCAAATATCTATGCAACCAGGTCAGAACTGAGACCTCGGCTAAATTACTGTCCAACTGTATTTTATTTTTTATTGGTTAATTTATATCCTGAGCTTATAAGAGTTGGTGCTTTTACTCAGCAAGGGATTGTTATGGGCAGATTTTCACTATTCCGTTTTCTCGCGGTCAGACCCTACATTGTTTCACTCGTTATTATTCTCATTTTATCGATTTGGCTCGGCCTTGGCACACTTAAAGCGGACGATGGTCAGCCTGAGCATCAACAAGAGGTTGTGCCATTGGCGAAAGTGGCCTTTCAGACTTTTACTGCTCAAAGTACCCATAAATCCATCGACTTATACGGCAGAACCGCACCAGAAAAACAGGCCAAGCTCGGCGCAGAGATCGCGGGAAAAATCGTTGAGTTAAAAGTACGTAAAGGATATAGCGTCAAGCAGGGACAAGTCATTGCTTTGATTGATAAAGGGGGTTTGGAGATCCAGCTTGAGCGTGCCAAGGCCATGCTTAAAGTGCGTGAGAAAGAATACAAGGCGGCTCAGTCACTTAAAGATAAAGGATTACAGGGTGAGGTGGCTTTCAGTAATGCGCAGGCAGCCTTAGTTGAAGCCAAAGCAATGGTGAGCAATGCCAAGATTGCTCTGAGAAATACAGCGGTCACGGCACCATTTAGCGGCATTGTCGACAGTTTAGATATCGAACTCGGTGATTTTGTTGGCGTTGGTGATCCGGTCGCTAGTTTGATTGACCTCAGTCAGATAGTGATTGAAGCCGATGTGAGCGAGCGGCATATCCAAGACCTCACGCTAAACCAGCCTGCGTCAGTCAGTTTTATTGGTGGCGAAAAAGTCGAGGGTAAGGTTCGTTACATTTCTCGGATTTCTTCAGCTTCAACCAATACTTTTCCGATAGAAATTATTCTGCCTAATCCACAGCAAAAAATTCCTGCAGGGATCAGTGCCGAAGTGGAGCTCAATCTTAAGCAGCAACTGGCGGTGAAAGTGACTCCAGCAATGTTGGCCTTGGATGAATCTGGCAATTTAGGAGTTAAAACGCTTGTTGAAAAACGAGTGCATTTTATTCCGATTCAGCTAGTAAAAGCGGAGCAGGACGGCGTGTGGCTAACAGGGTTGGGTGAGCAGGTCAGTATTATCACCACCGGGCAAGGCTTTGTGCGAGACGGCGATCAAGTGATCGCTGTCGAGCAGCAATAGTAAGGAGTCATTATGTACGCCTTAATAGATGCAGCCTTATCCCGTACCCGTACCATGCTGGTGCTATTGGTCTTCGTCCTGATAGCTGGTGTAATGACTTATCTGACGGTACCGAAAGAATCCAGCCCAGATATTACCATTCCAATTATCTATGTATCCGTGGGGCATCAGGGGATTTCACCTACCGATGCTGAACGTCTCTTGGTTCGCCCAATCGAGCAAGAGTTGCGTTCAATTGAAGGGGTTAAGGAAATGACCTCAACCGCTTCTGAAGGACATGCTTCCGTGCAGTTGGAATTCAGTGTCGGTGTGGATCTGAATAAAGCCATGGCGGATGTGAGAGAAGCGGTTGATTTAGCGAAGCCAAAATTACCAGAAGACAGTGATGAGCCGACGGTCAATGAGGTAACGTTCGCTTCCGAAGAGCCAGCGCTGACGGTGGTTTTGTATGGTACGGTGCCCGAGCGCACCATAGTGCAAATAGCCCGTCAACTCCGAGATAAGCTGGAGAGTTTCCGTCAGATCTTAGAAGTCGATATCGCTGGTGATAGGGAAGACATTGTCGAGATCATTGTTGACCCTTTATTGATGGAAAGCTACGGATTAGACCAAGCGGATATCTATAATCTGATTGCCCTCAATAACCGCGTCGTGGCGGCAGGCTTTGTTGACACCGGTTATGGCCGCTTCTCGGTAAAAGTCCCATCGGTATTTGATTCGTTGAAAGATGTTCTTGAGTTGCCAGTTAAGGTCGACGGGAAACAAGTGATCACTTTTGGTGATGTGGCAACGGTGCGCAGGGCGTTTCGCGACCCTGAAAGCTATGCACGTCTTGATGGTAAATCTGCGATTGTTTTGGATGTAAAAAAGCGAGCGGGTGAAAATATTATTGAGACTGTCGCTTTGATCAAGCAGGTGATGGAGGAAGGTCAAAAGCGCGCCGACTGGCCGAACAATTTGCAAGTGAAATACACTTGGGATCAGTCTAAAGACGTCAAAATGATGCTCAATGATCTACAAAACAATATTCTGTCAGCGATCATTCTGGTTGTTGTGGTGATCATCGCTATCTTGGGTGTCCGAACGGCATTATTGGTGGGCATCTCTATCCCCGGCTCATTCCTCACGGGGCTATTGGTTCTTTCTGTGTTTGGCCTGACAGTCAATATCGTGGTGCTGTTCTCGTTGATCATGGCGGTCGGTATGCTGGTGGATGGGGCGATTGTTGTCACAGAGTTTGCTGATCGCCGCATGCAAGAAGGAACGCCGCGTCGAGACGCATACCGGGATGCTGCTAAACGTATGGCATGGCCTATTACCGCATCTACCGCGACAACCTTAGCGGCATTTGCTCCGTTATTATTTTGGCCAGATATTACTGGCGAGTTTATGAAATACCTGCCTTTGACCCTGATAGCTACATTGGCAGCGTCATTGGCGATGGCATTGTTGTTTGTCCCTGTACTCGGTGGTTTGATTGGTAAGCCGCAGCATGTCACCAAACAACAACGTGAGAAAATGGTCGCTCTGCACGATGGCGACTTTTCCAAGGCCACCGGGCTGACCAAACTCTATCTTGAAACGCTTAACATCGCTTTACGCCATCCACTAAAAATTCTGTTAAGCGCGATTTTACTTGCTGTGGGAGTCGGCTTCACCTACGCCAAAGCGGGCTTAGGTGCAGAGTTTTTCCCTGAGGTAGACCCACCATTCTTTACTGTCAAAGTACGTTCTTATGGCGATCTGTCGATAAACGAAAAAGACGTCATCATGCGTGATATCGAGTCTGTCATGCTTGGTCATGATGAGTTTGAAAGCGTTTATACCAAAACGGGTGGTGACGATGAAATCGGACAGATCCAGATCACGCCCGTGGATTGGCAGTATCGGCGTAAAGTGAAAACGATTATTGATGAACTAAAGCAAACGACCGACCAATATGCTGGGGTAGAAATCGAGTACAAGTTCCCAGATGCTGGACCGCCTGTGGAGCATGATCTGGTTATTGAAATGTCGACGCGTATTCCGGGAGAACTAGATCGCGCGGCTAAAATGGTTCGTCACTGGGCAGATGCGTACCCTGCTTTCACCAATATTAGTGATACATCGAGCAAAGAAGGTATCGACTGGCAGATAGACATTCGTCGTGATGATGCCTCTCGTTTTCTCGCTGACGCAACATTGGTGGGCAATACGGTTCAGTTTGTCACCAATGGCCTTAAATTAGGGGACTACTTGCCAGATGATGCCACTGAAGAGGTCGATATTCTGGTACGTTACCCAGAAGATAAGCGTGATATTGGCCGTTTTGATCAGCTTAAAGTCAAAACCGCCGCAGGTATGGTTCCTATCACCAACTTTGCCAGCATTATTCCTGATCATAAGCAGGACACGATCCGGCGTATAGACGGGCATCGAGTGATCAATATTTTTGCCGACATGAAAGAAGGCTACAACTTAGCGCTGGAGCTGCCTAATGTTGAACAAGCACTTGCCGATCTGAACCTGCCAGATGGGGTCGAGTTTAAGATTCGTGGTCAGAATGAAGAACAGGAAAACTCCTCCGCTTTTTTACAGAAGGCATTTTTGATCGCTTTAGTGGTGATGGCGTTAATCTTGATCACTCAGTTTAATAGCTTCTATCAGGCGTTTTTGATCCTCAGTGCAGTGTTGTTCTCTACCGTGGGCGTTTTTGTCGGTTTGTTGATTTTCCAAAAGCCATTTGGCGTCATCATGTCGGGGATTGGCGTGATTGCTTTGGCGGGCATTGTGGTGAATAACAACATCGTTTTGATCGATACCTACAATCAGCTTCTCAAGCGCGGTATGGATAAGCGAGATGCGATTTTAAGGACGGGGATGCAGCGTTTACGTCCAGTTCTGTTGACTACTGTGACGACAATCCTAGGCCTGCTGCCTATGGTACTGGAAATGAACATCGACTTAATTAACCAGAAGGTTGAGTTCGGCGCTCCAAGTACCCAGTGGTGGTCGCAATTGGCAACCGCTGTTGCTGGTGGGCTGGCGTTTGCAACGGTGTTAACTTTGGTGTTGACGCCATGCTTGCTAATGCTGGGTCGACAGCACAAGGTCGAAGAAAACGCGAATATTATTGTAGAAGATTAAAAAAGCCCGCAGTAGCGGGCTTTTTCTTAAAACAATTTAACGAGTCGCGAGCAGTTCACCGTAGCGATCGAGTTTTTCGAGCCTTAACTTGGCGTTGGCGATAAAGGTGGCTTTATCTTTACCAGTTAATGATTTAGATTGCGGAAGCTTAACGGTTCTTGGGTTCTTGTGAACACCATTGACTAGGAACTCATAATGCAGGTGCGGGCCAGTCACTCGTCCTGTTCCGCCCAAAGTACCAATAGTTTGGCCTTGTTTGACACGCTGACCAGTTTTCACCGTTCGCTTGGTTAAGTGCAAGTATTTGGTGATGTAGGTATTGCTGTGTTTGATGAACACGTAATTACCGTTGAACTGGTTGTAGCTGGATTTTTGCACGATACCATCACCAGCGGCCCAAATTGGTGTTCCTACTGGGGCTGCATAGTCTGTTCCTCTGTGTGCACGTACTTTTCCTGTCACTGGGTGGCGACGGCGAGGATTAAAGTTCGAAGAGACACGGCGGAAATCCAGTGGCGAACGCAAGAAGGCTTTCTTCATTGCACGACCATTTTCATCGTAGTAGTTGCCATTCTTGTCATTGATAATCGCTTTGAAGGTATCGCCTTGGTTGGTAAAAATTGCCGCGATAATCTTACCACGTCCAACCACTTCTCCCTCTACCACTCGTTCCTGATACAGGATCTCAAAATGATCGCCTTTACGGATGTCGAGCGCGAAATCTATATCCCAACCAAAAATCCCCGCCAATTCCATAATCTGATTGGCAGTGAGGCCGGCGCCAACCCCCGCGTTCCAGAAATTAGATGTGATGTCTGCTTCTGCGTAGTTGTACTGGTAATGGACTTCTTTTTTGTCTAGCTGCGAAGTAAAACCAGTTTCAGAGCGGGTAATTAAAAAGGTTTCGTAAGCATTGAGCTGACGTTTTATCTGAACCAGTTGATCATCGGTGTCGAAACCGAACTGAAATGAGTCGCCAGGGCGGACACGCGTGAGCTGCTGTTTAATTTCCTTGCTGGTCGTGGTCAGATCATAAAGTAGACGGGAGGAGAGACCTGCGCGTTGAAAAAGCAGAGCCATGCTGTCACCAGAACCTATAGTGTGTTTCTCCCAGCGCAGCGACGCCGCCGTGTTTTCTGAATCAGAAGAGATCAACGCCTCAGCATTGATAGCAATAGGGTAATGTTCACCAACCTCATAAAGTTTCTCATCTGGTCTGAGATCTTGAGGTGATGGCAGAAACAGTGCGATGACAATCAGTGCACTAAACAAGGCGATACAGGCTCGGTGCATCCATGGAAGTCGAGCGAAAATAGACAACATTTATGTTCGTTCTAAAAAATTCAGTAAAAATAGCTAGCTGTTTAGTCTAACTGGTTTCAAAAAGCATCGCTATTCAAGTAAGATGGGAAATTACCAAATTTTTGCCAAATCTGTGGGAGTGAACAAGAATGGCGAGCATTGAAGCTGCACTGGCCGAGATTAAACGCGGCGTTGAAGAGCTAATTCCAGAAGAAGAGCTGATTGAAAAGCTGAAAGAGAATCGTCCTCTACGTATTAAGTTGGGTGCCGATCCAACCGCTCCAGACATTCACCTGGGTCACACGGTTATTTTCAATAAGCTACGCTTGTTCCAAGAGCTTGGCCATGAAGTGACGTTCCTTATCGGTGATTTTACCGCTATGGTCGGTGACCCAACGGGTAAGAACAGTACTCGTCCACCACTGAGCCGTGAAGATGTACTTCGAAATGCTGAAACTTACAAGGAACAGGTGTTTAAGATCCTTGATCCTGCGAAAACTAAGATTCAGTTCAACTCGGAATGGCTATCTGAATTAGGCGCAGAAGGCATGATCCGTCTTGCAGCGAACCAAACTGTTGCTCGCATGCTTGAACGTGATGACTTTAAAAAGCGTTACGCAGGCGGTCAGCCAATCGCTATCCATGAGTTTATGTACCCATTGCTGCAAGGTTGGGACTCCGTCGCGATGGAAACTGACGTTGAGCTAGGTGGTACCGATCAGAAGTTTAACCTACTGATGGGCCGTGAGCTGCAAAAAGCCAATGGTCAGAAGCCACAGGCGGTACTAATGATGCCACTTCTTGTTGGTCTGGACGGCGAGAAGAAAATGTCGAAGTCTGCTAACAACTACATCGGTATCAGTGAAGCGCCAAGTGAAATGTTTGGCAAGATCATGTCAATCTCAGATGATTTGATGTGGAGTTACTACGAGCTGCTGTCGTTCCGTCCTTTGGAAGAAATCGAACAGTTCAAAGCAAGTATTGCTGAAGGTAAGAACCCACGTGACATTAAAGTCTTGCTGGCAAAAGAGATCATTGCTCGCTTCCATAGCGAAGCGGATGCAGAGGCTGCCGAGCAAGAGTTCGTGAATCGTTTCGCTAAGAATCAAATTCCAGATGAAATGCCAGAGTTTGAATTTGATGAAGGCCTTCCGGTTAGCAACCTTCTGAAAGAAGCTGGCCTATGTGCGTCGACCTCTGAAGCGATGCGTATGGTAAAGCAGGGTGCTGCGAAGATTGATAGCGAGAAAGTCGCCGATTCTAAGTTTGCACCACAAGCAGGTACGTACGTATTCCAAGTTGGTAAACGTAAATTTGCTCGTATTACGATTAAGTAAGCGTCTGCTGAACATCGATAATAAAAAGCGCCTTAACGGCGCTTTTTTAATACGAGAAATTTGGCGAGTAATCAGAGATTTTTTCACTAAATTGACTGTAAAAAAGTCTGCGCTTTGTTATCATGCCCGCGCTGCCAAACTGGCAGTTCATTCGGAGATTTTTATGAACAATACCGACCATCCTCCTAGTATGAAGGGAGAAAAATAAACCGCTTCGGTATTGGCGATCTTCGTCTCTGCCTAAGTGGCAGAGTGACTCTTTTCTTAAGTAATCTCAGATTTTTCTCCTTCCTATCTAGTATTCAGTTACAGACTCATACTCAGTATGCGTTCGATTTGTTGTGCGTGCTGTAGCTGGATGGTCGTTACCTACTGCCAATCGGGAGATTCGCCATGACGGTAATGAGCAATACATACATTGAAAACAACCTACATTTCTCTTCGGAAGAGATTGGGGCAGCCCGTAATGCATTTCTGCAATATGAGCAACACCAGCAGGTTCATTTGTTGACAGTGATGCCTATTGAAGAAGCGGTGGCTATCTTGCACCACTGTTCAGTTGGTTATGTCCAGCAGTTGATTTCTGTGCTGGAAAATGAAGGCCATGACAAACTCGCGCGCCATTACGCGCACCAGTTAGGCCTGATTCATTCAGAGGTGGAAACATCCAACAGTTATCTTAGTACGTCCGTATTGGGGCACGTAAAACAACGCATTGGTTGGATCATTGCCTTGGCGTTGCTGGGTATCGTTTCTGGGCTGATTATTGCCCAGTATGAGGACACCTTGAGTCAGCTGGTATTGTTGGCGGTTTATATGCCTGTCATTGCAGCAGCTGGTGGCAACACTGGTTCTCAAGCTGCGACTTTGGTGATACGAGCCTTAGCTACTGGAGAGCTGAAAAAGCGCCAGTGGTTGGCGGTATTCTGGAAAGAAAGTCGTGTTGCACTGTGTTTGGCTTTGGCTATCGCTTTGGTCATTGTTGGCAGGGTCATGTTGTTCAGTGATGGGACATCAACGGGCGGCTTTGATCTGAGCAATATCGCACTGGCGATTGCTGTCGCACTGTTTATTCAGGTGACGATGTCGACAACCTTAGGTGGTTTGCTACCGATACTCGCTCGAGCATTCAAACTGGACCCAGCCGTATTGGTGAGCCCAGTGTTAGCTTCGATTGTCGATATATCCGGTATGTGGATTTACTTCACCGTTGTGAATTATTTCTTAGGTATCGCCTGACTGAACTTTACGATGTCCTGATAGAACAAGGTTTCAAATTGTGTGATAGGAGCGATGGTAGGTTTATCATCGCTCTTTTTCTTTGGCGGCAAATAATCCGCCACGTACTGTACGAACAAGGTGGTAGGCTTCCCTGAGCTATCGAGCCCAAATCCAGCCATATTGTAGCTGCCGTAAAGTGAGCCACTTTTAGCGATGAATGCACCTTTTATCGGTTCTTTACGCATACTTCGGCGATATTTTAGCGTGCCAGATTCACCCGACTTGGGCATCAAATCAATCATCTTCAATGTGCTGTCGTTGAGCCAGATATAGCGCAAGATTTTCGACATCGCCTGGCTGGTAAAACGGTTGTTGCGTGACAAACCGGAACCATCGGCCATTGGAGTGGCTTCTAAGTTTATCCCGGTGTTAGAAAAAATGATCTGCTTAATGGCTTCAGTACCATTGCTGAAGCTACCGGGCTGGATATAAAACTTGGCCCCCAGAGTTTTAGTTAGATTGTCGGCGATCAGGTTATCCGATTTTTTCAGCATGGTCTCAAGTAGCTCTGTGAGTGGTAAGGAGCTGTGAGTGGCTAGAAGGGCCTTGTTGGTTGAATGAGCAGGCTGTCCAATTCGTACCGTTCCTGAGAAAGGCAGATTTAATTGGTTCAACACGCTGTTTAACATTCGTTGAGTGTAAAGCTCAGGATCTTGTACCGCGAATTTGAGTGGCAGTGGTTTGCTGCGCTCGGTTAAACAACCTTGAAGCTGATAATGGTTATCTGGAGAGGAGATAAGTTCTAAATCACACTGAGTACTTTCTTGCTGGTCTTTGCTGACACTTGATGCCTGAGTGGTTACGTAGACAGGGAAGTGCTCCGGTACGTACACGCGTGTGTTGCCATCCTCTTGAGTATAAATAGAAGCTTGGACACAGTTACCATCAAGCGAAATGGCAGTTGCCGGCGCGCTATAGCAAACGCCTAGTATATCCCACGGCCAGCCGACAGCGCGGTCGTATCCAGTAAACGCACTGTTATCTAACCAGATGTCTCCATCAATTCGGCTAAGTCCATTTCTTTTGGCGACGACAAATAGTTGCTTCAAATCCTCAGTTGCCAAAGTCGGGTCGCCAGAAAAATGGATGACAACATCTTTACCGATTTGCTCAAGTTGGGTTTCAAAGCGAAAGTTATCACCGAGCTCGAGCTTTGCAGCCAAGGCAGTGACGAGTTTGAGTGTACTCGCCGGAGGAAAGTACTGATCACTATTGTGAGTATCAAGTAAGGAGTTTTGCTGGTCGAGTGATTCGACAAGTAGGGCAGCTCGACTGCCATCGGGCAGTTGACCCACGGGCGCATAGGCAAAAGCTGATAGAGAAAATAAAGAGATAAAAAACAACAGAAACAGTTTGGAAAGCTGCATAGCAAAGCGCCGTGAGATCTAAAGACAAGAAAGCAGTATAGCCAGTAAAAAAAACGCCCGCTAGAAGCGGGCGTTTAGAGTTCATGACATTAAGTCACAAATTAGAAGTCGTAACGTAGACCTAGAGCTAGCTCGTCTTCTGCATCTGCTTTAGAGATGTAAGATTTGTCGTCGTCTAGCAGGTTAAAGTTGTACGATACGTAGCCACGGAAGTTAGGCTTAAAGTAGTATGTTGCGTCGATAGCGATGTTATCTGCAGCATCTTCTTTAGTTGAACCTGTTTTGTTTTCTAGGTAGTTGTAAGACGTTGTGAATACAGTCTGGCCCATAGTGTAAGCTGCTGCTAGTTCGTAACCTGTCTTATCAGTTGTTGAGCTAGAACCTTTCACTTGGTCTTCGCCGTCAACAAATGTACCAGCGAAGTATAGGTCGTTGATTGCGTAAGAAGCTGCTAGCATGTACTGGTTGCGTTCAACAACATCTGTCGCAGTGAAGCCGTCAACACCTGTTTGGTTTCCATCAGCATAACCCGCGCCTAGCTTAACGCCAGTTTCGCCGATTGCGTAGATTGCAGATAGAGAGTAGCCATCTGCATCGTTGTCTGTGTAACCGTTGTTGCCATCAGCAGAACCATCCGCAAAGCGGTAGCTTGCTTTTACGCCAAGGTCAGCAAATTGGCCTTTGTAAGAGATCATGTTGTCTGAACGGTCAGCAATTGCGATTTTGTACGCTGCAGAGTTACCGTGATAAGCCATGATATCAGTGAAATCAGTGATAACACCTAGCGCACCGTCGTTCTTACCGTAAGTTACTTCACCGAAAGCACCGCCGATACCACCGTATAGGTAACGGTTAGTTAGATCAGATGAGCTGTTGTTGCCATCTGTAGCGCCGCCATTGTCATTAGTAGTGAACTCACCTTCGTAGAAACCCACACCGTATAGGCTGTCAGTGATCTGAGCTGTACCTAGGAAGTTTAGACGTACGCGAGAGTTGTCTTCTGCCTTGCCATCTTTAAGAGCTAGACGTGCTTCCGCGCGACCACCCATTTCGATAGTGTTACCGTCTTGGTTGTAGATTTCCGCCGCGTTTGCGCCAGTTGCCACTGCTGCTGCAGAAACTGCTAGAGCGATCAGAGTTTTGTTCATCTTATAAGTCCTAATTTACTGTCCATAAATAGTTTTTTGAGAAAACGCTCCGCCATGGCTTCGCCTTTCTCTTTCTTCCGTTCTATGGTTTCAAGTGCATAATCAATAAGAAACGTCACACACATTGAGTGTCATAGAGCATTTGGTGAGCATTGTTGTACCGCCAAAGTTCCTCGATGAGTTAGTAAAATGATATAAATCGGACTAATGAACAGTGTTTTATTTAATGTAAAAAATACTCAACTGTTTGTTTTTAAAGGGGGCGTGTTGCGTTTTTATCGTTTGTTTATGTTTCTATTATTTAGATCTTTTTATTCAATGGGTTAACTATAAAAAGACTTGAGAAGGCAATTTAGTTGATTGAACTATCATATATAAGACGCAAAAATATCGAATATTGAATTCAGATGATTTACTCGCTAACTTTGTTTACACTAAAGGAAATTGATTAGTTAACTCACTACCTAATCCACCGGATTGGGTAGTTTTGTTTTGTCCAAAGATAGCTTTGGCAATGAGGTAAACAATGGAAAAAGTCCCAATGACAGTGCGTGGCGAACAAAAGCTGCGCGAAGAATTAGACCGACTACTAAAGCTTCGCCCACAGATTTCTGAAGCTATTGCGGAAGCGCGTGAATTAGGCGATCTGAAAGAAAATGCTGAATATCATGCCGCACGTGAAGAGCAGGGTATTTGCGAAGCTCAGATCCGTGATATTGAGTACAAGCTGTCTGTAGCTCAGGTTATTGACGTTACTAAGATGGATAATTCAGGCAAGGTCATTTTTGGTTCAACCGTCACTTTGATTGACTGTGATACCGAAGAAGAGAAAACCTACCAAATCGTCGGTGACGATGAAGCGGATATCAAAGCTGGCCGTATTTCTGTTAGCTCACCAATCGCTCGTGGCTTGGTTGGTAAGATGGAAGGCGATGAAGTAGTGATTTCAACACCAGGCGGCGATCGTGACTTTGAAATTGACAGTGTAGAATACGTTTAATCGTAGATTGGCTGTTTGAGAAACCAAAAAGGTCGCATAGTGCGACCTTTTTTATAGCATTGAAACCGAGGTTCGCTTATTTACGTGGCAACTCGATTTTACGCTCTTCAGTCTGACGGTACATAACCAGTGTTTTACCGATCACTTGTACTTTTTCTGCGCCAGTTTCGCGTACGATAGCTTCAATAATCAGGTTTTTCGTTTCGCGATCTTCAGAGGCAACTTTCACTTTAATCAGTTCATGGTGATTAAGAGCGATTTCTATTTCCGCTAGAACAGCCTCAGTTAGTCCATTTGCGCCCATAAGCACAACAGGTTTTAGACTGTGCGCTAGGCCTTTTAGATGCTGCTTTTGTTTGGTGCTTAGGTTCATTACGCGGCCAATTTTCTTTACTATAAGGGTTGAAAAATACCATTTTAACGCCATCTACCCTTGAAGACTATAATTTATTGGGCAAGTTGGTCCCTCTATTAGTTAGGAATCGAATGAGTAAACAAAAACATTCGGCGAGCTCAGGCCGTTGGTTGAAAGAACATTTTGACGATAAGTTCGCCAATGAAGCGCGTAAAAAGGGCTATCGTTCTCGTGCTTACTTCAAGATGGAAGAGATTCAAACCAAAGACAAACTATTGAAACCTGGGATGACTGTCGTCGATTTAGGTGCGGCTCCCGGTGGTTGGTCTCAATATGCTGCTAAGATAGTAGGAGACGAAGGTAAAATCATCGCGTGTGATTTACTTCCAATGGATCCTATTGCTGGCGTGAGCTTTCTACAAGGTGACTTCCGTGAAGACGCTGTACTAGAAGCTTTGCTGGATCGAATTCAACCTTCTATGGTGAATGTGGTGATGTCTGATATGGCGCCTAATATTGCAGGTAACAATTCGGTCGATCAGCCACGTGCAATGTATTTGGTTGAATTAGCTTTAGATATGTGTCGACAAGTTCTTGCGCCCAATGGTAGTTTTGTTGTGAAAGTATTTCAGGGCGAAGGCTTCGATCAATACGTAAAAGACGTTCGTGACATGTTCAAAGTCGTGAAAATCCGTAAACCTGACTCTTCAAGGGCTCGTTCCCGAGAAGTTTTTATTGTAGCCACTGGTTACAAAGGTTAACTATTTGCTCAATCGAGCAGCAGTTAACACTGTAGCTACAGTCAAAAAACTGTAGTACCCTACCTTTAATTACAATTAGTTATCGCGAGGCTGACACCTTGAGTGACATGGCAAAAAATTTAATTCTGTGGCTTGTAATCGCCGTAGTCTTGATGTCGGTTTTCCAGAGCTTCGGCCCTGGAGAAAGTAACGGCAGGGCGGTTGATTACACCACGTTTGTACAGGAAGTTGGCCAAGGCCAGATTCAGGAAGCAACATTTAAGGGCGAGGAAATTACTTTCACTCGTCGTGGCGGTGGCTCGCGTTATGTTACTTACATGCCGGTCTATGACCAGAAATTACTGGATGACATGATCAACCAGAATGTGAAAGTGCAAGGTACTCCGCCAGAAGAGCAGAGCTTACTAGGTACTATCTTCATTTCTTGGTTCCCAATGATCTTACTGATTGGTGTATGGATTTTCTTCATGCGTCAAATGCAAGGCGGCGGCGGTAAAGGCGCAATGTCTTTTGGTAAGAGCAAAGCTCGTATGATGAGCGAAGAACAAATCAAAACCACATTCGGTGATGTTGCTGGGTGTGATGAAGCAAAAGAAGACGTAAAAGAACTGGTTGATTACCTGCGTGATCCAAGCCGCTTCCAGAAACTGGGCGGTAAAATCCCGACTGGTGTTCTGATGGTTGGTCCTCCTGGTACTGGTAAAACGCTGCTTGCTAAAGCGATAGCTGGTGAAGCGAAGGTACCCTTCTTTACTATTTCAGGTTCTGACTTCGTTGAAATGTTCGTTGGTGTGGGTGCATCTCGTGTCCGTGACATGTTCGAGCAAGCAAAGAAAGCCGCACCTTGTATTATCTTTATCGATGAGATTGATGCAGTAGGTCGTCAACGTGGTGCAGGTGTTGGTGGTGGTCACGATGAGCGTGAACAAACACTGAACCAAATGCTCGTTGAGATGGATGGCTTCGAAGGTAACGAAGGTATCATCGTGATTGCGGCAACTAACCGTCCAGATGTTCTTGACCCAGCGCTACTTCGCCCTGGTCGTTTTGACCGTCAGGTTGTGGTTGGTCTACCAGACGTTCGTGGTCGTGAGCAGATTCTTAAAGTTCATATGCGTAAAGTGCCACTAGCCGGTGATGTAGAACCATCTCTAATCGCTCGTGGTACACCAGGCTTCTCTGGTGCTGATTTAGCTAACCTAGTAAACGAAGCGGCATTGTTTGCAGCACGTGGTAACAAGCGCAACGTATCTATGGTTGAGTTTGAATTAGCCAAAGACAAAATCATGATGGGTGCTGAGCGTCGTTCTATGGTGATGTCTGAAGAGACTAAAGAGTCGACGGCTTACCATGAAGCAGGCCACGCAATCGTTGGTCGTCTGGTTCCTGAACATGATCCAGTTTACAAGGTTTCTATCATTCCACGTGGTCGTGCGTTGGGTGTGACGATGTACTTGCCAGAGCAAGACCGTGTGAGCATGTCGCGTCAGCATCTCGAGTCTATGGTCTCGAGCCTGTACGGTGGCCGTCTTGCTGAAGAGCTTATCTACGGTGCAGACAAAGTATCAACTGGTGCTTCTAACGATATCGAACGTGCAACTGATATTGCGCGTAAGATGGTGACTCAATGGGGCTTCTCAGAGAAACTAGGGCCACTTCTTTATGCAGAAGAAGAAGGTGAAGTATTCTTGGGCCGTAGCGTAACTCAGACTAAACACATGTCTGACGATACCGCCAAGCTGATTGATGACGAAGTACGTAAGATCATTGACCGCAACTACGCGCGTGCAAAACAGATCCTTGAAGATAACATGGATATCATGCACGCAATGAAAGATGCGTTGATGAAGTATGAGACCATCGATGCAGGTCAAATTGATGACCTGATGGATCGCAAGTCGGATATTCGTGAGCCAGCGGGTTGGGGTGATAACTCCGACAGCAAGCTGGAAGCTAAGGCAGAGCAACCAGAAGCGAAAGCTGAGCCTGTGAAAGAAGAATCCGCTTCTTCTTCTGAGTCTACAGAAGAGCAGACGACAGAAAAGAAAGATTCTGAATAACGCAAACCAATAAAATAAACCCCGAGGAAACTCGGGGTTTTTGTATTTTTTATGATTATTACAGCAAATAATAAATCCCTCGACTTATCAACGCCTCAAGTTATGGGTATTCTCAACGTCACGCCTGACTCGTTCTCTGATGGTGGAAAATACAATTCACTAGAGAATGCGATGATTCAGGCAGAAAAAATGATTAACGCAGGCGTTAGTATTATCGACATCGGTGGCGAGTCGACTCGCCCTGGTGCACCTGATGTGGCTTTGGAAGAAGAGCTTAGTCGGGTGATTCCGGTGATCAAAGCGATTCGTGAACGCTTTGACGTATGGATTTCTATTGATACCAGCAAAGCAGAAGTCATGCGTCAGGCCATTGAAGCGGGTGCGGACGTTATTAATGATGTTCGGGCACTGCAAGAGCCAGGTGCGCTTGAGGTTGCTGCAGAATCCGGGTTACCGGTGTGTCTTATGCACATGCAAGGACAGCCAAGAACCATGCAGGCAAATCCTCATTACGACGATTTACTTAAAGAAGTCGGTGAATTCCTGCAAGAAAGAGTACAAGCATGTGAAGCCAAAGGGATGAAAAAGAGTCAATTGATTCTTGACCCGGGCTTTGGTTTTGGAAAAACGCTTGAGCACAACTACCACATGTTGGCTCACCTTGAGCAATTTCATCAATTTGGCTTACCGCTTCTGGCTGGTATGTCTCGCAAATCGATGTTGTTTAAGTTGCTGGATAAAGCGCCTGCCGAGTGTGTTGCCGCTAGTGTCAGCTGTGCGACAATTGCTGCAATGAAAGGTGCTCAGATCATTCGAGTTCACGACTTCGAACAAACGCTTGATGCTGTAAAGATTGTCTCTATGGTGCAAAGTAACCACTGAGAAATAGATTATAAAAAGGAATAATTATGTCTGATAAAAGACGTTACTTTGGTACCGACGGTGTACGAGGAAAAGTGGGTCAGTACCCAATTACACCTGATTTTGTACTTAAGCTTGGTTGGGCAGCAGGACGTGTTCTGGCAAAGCAGGGCACCAAAAAAGTAATTATCGGTAAAGATACCCGTATTTCTGGCTACATGCTGGAATCTGCACTTGAGGCAGGCCTTGCTGCCGCTGGCTTGAAAGCTACCTTTACTGGTCCAATGCCAACGCCAGCAGTGGCTTACCTGACCCAGACATTCCGCGCAGAAGCTGGCATTGTGATTTCGGCTTCTCATAACCCTTACTACGATAACGGCATTAAGTTCTTTTCTTCGGAAGGTACTAAGCTTCCTGACGATATCGAACTCGCGATTGAAGCGGAACTTGATAAAGACATTGAATGTGTCGAGTCTTCATTGTTGGGTAAAGCCAGCCGTCTTGATGATGCTGCTGGTCGTTACATTGAGTTTTGTAAAAGCACATACCCTTCTGAGTTGAGCCTTGCTGGATTGAAAATTGTGGTGGACTGTGCGCATGGTGCGACTTACCACATAGCTCCAGCCGTCTTTAGCGAGCTAGGTGCAGATGTCATTGCTATGGGTATCGAGCCTAACGGCACGAATATTAACCACGAAGTGGGTGCGACGGATGTTAAAGCGCTACAGCAACGAGTAGTGGAAGAGCAAGCTCACCTTGGTCTGGCATTCGATGGCGATGGTGATCGCATCATTATGGTCGATCACCTTGGTAATAAAGTCGATGGCGACCAGATTGCTTACATCATCGCTCGTGATGCCTTGCGTCGCGGTGAACTGAAAGGTGGTGTGGTTGGAACCCTGATGACGAACCTGGGTATGGAAAATGGCCTCAAACAATTAGGTATTCCCTTTGTTCGTGCCGCAGTAGGTGACCGTTATGTAATGGAGCAGCTGCTTGAAAAAGGCTGGAAAATCGGTGCGGAAAATTCAGGCCATGTGATCTTACTTGATAAGGTGACAACCGGAGATGCCATTGTGGCAGCGCTGCAAGTACTGGCTTCAGTGGTTGGCAGTGACATGTCCCTGAATGAACTTTCTCAAGGTATGACGTTGTACCCTCAAGTTCTTGAGAATGTCCGTTTTTCTGGTGATTCTAATCCACTAGAAGCTGAAGTGGTAAAAGCCTCTGTCGTTGCGGTTGAAGCGGAACTTGGTGATAAAGGTCGAGTGCTACTACGTAAATCAGGTACTGAACCGCTAATCCGCGTCATGGTGGAAGGTGAAGACGCTGAGCTTGTGAAATCATCAGCATTAAAAATTGCAGACGCAGTGAAAGCTAGCTTCTAGGACCTTTCATTTCGTTTAGTCATATAATAGCGGTGCCTGCTTGTGATAGCATGGCACCGTTTTTTTATTCTAGCGATTTGCCAATGATGTCGACCCGAGAGCTTACATACTTACACGAAATGGGGATTCAAGCCTATGAGCTGACTCACCCAGAGAGATTGCAAGGCTATAGTACTGAAGGTATTCGTTTGCCTGATGAGTGCAAAATGCTCTTGGTTTCGCCTCAAAAACCGTCAGGTGAGACTGCAACTTTGTTTGAGAATATCTTAAAAACGATCAATTTGACGTTGGATCAAACTCGTTACTTAGCCCCTGAACATCTGGTTTTACTAAGTGCTACTAAGGTTGACTGGATCTGGTTCGCAGGCAGTGAAGTACAGATGGAACTTGGTATCAAAACGCTTCAATCTCCAAGCCTAAGTGAAATTGACGGCAATCAGCAACACAAACGCGCGCTTTGGCAGCAAATCCAAGCTTTAAAATAGTATGACATTACTTCCTCTAACAAATGCTCACCTAGACTCGGTATATTCAATAGAAACTCAGGCTCATACCCACCCTTGGTCAGAAACGATGATTCGTGACGTGACAAGCAGAGGAGCGTGTCATCATGTGTTGATGGATGAAGATAAGGTGGTTGGTTACTTTTATGCTCAGAATATTGTAGGCGAGGTGACTCTTCTAAACATTGCTGTTGACCCTGCCCAGCAAGGCAAAGGATATGGCAAACAACTGATTGAGTCGTTTTTGACTATGTGTGAGCAAGTAAAAGCGGAAAGCGCGTGGTTAGAGGTGAGGGGAAGTAATATTCGCGCGGCTAACTTGTATGAGGCGGTAGGCTTTAATGAGGTTGATCGCCGCGTTAACTACTACCCAACGGCGACCGGAAAAGAAGATGCCATTATCATGAGTTACATCTTCTTCTAGATTATTTCTGTACCGCTTTGATGGTAGGAGACCCTTCTACCGGATAGAAATTCGCTTCAAAACGTGAAATCAATTCGGAAGCAGGCAAAGGTTTGTCGAACAGATAACCTTGGAACTGATCACAACCGAGTTGTTTGAGCGTATTCAATTCGTTGGCATCTTCCACCCCCTCCGCGATGACTTCCAGATTGAGCCGTTGTGCGGTCATTATTATGGTATCGACGATCGCTTGGTCACTCTCGTCCAAATGAAGTTGGGTGACAAATGAGCGGTCAATTTTAAGTACATCGACTGCCAGGTGTTTTAGATACCTAAGTGAAGAGTACCCAGTACCAAAGTCATCGATCGATATTTTGAGGTTGTGCTGCTTAAGCTCACTCATTCTCTGAATTGCACTTTCTACGTTTTCTAAAAGTAAATTCTCAGTGATCTCCAGTTCAATGTGTTCTCCATCAATGTCTGCCTGAGCGAGGACATCATGAATGTGTTCAACGAAGCTGTTCTGCGAGAATTGCAGCGGGCTGATGTTGATGGCCAAACGGCGGAAGGTATCAGGAAGCACGCCTTGTTTGCGCCAGCGTGAATATTGGTAGCAGGCCTGTTCGATGATCCAGTTACCAATTTGTAAGATCTGTCCGGTTTCTTCAGCAATTGGCATAAACACGCCGGGAGGCAAAACGCCTTTCTCTGGATGGTTCCAGCGGATCAACGCTTCAACGCCAACGATTTGTTGTGCGCCATTAACCTGAGGCTGGTAATAGAGCTCCAATTGACCTTTATTTAGTGCTTCATGTAAGCCTTTCTCTATTTCTAGGAAAGACTCAACCTGCGCCTGCATTTCAGGTTCATAAAACATGTATTTGTTTCTGCCTGCCACCTTGGCGCGATACAACGCCGTATCCGCCTGACGCAGTACATCAATGTTGGTGCTGTTCACGGATGGGAATATCGAGATACCAACACTGGTTGTACAGTACAGTAAGTGATCATCAATGGAGTAAGGGTTAGAAATCAAAGCAAGAAGCTGCTGAGCGGTCTCATGAGCTTTATCCGCAGAGATCGAAGGCATCAAGATGGCAAACTCATCGCCGCCGATGCGAGCGGCTGTGTAGTCATCAATGAGCCACGCCTCAATGCGTTTAGAAATCGCTTTTATCAGATGGTCGCCAATTGTGTGGCCCAACGAATCGTTAATCGTTTTGAAACGGTCTAAATCGAGGTAGAAAAGCACACCAGATGTATTGGTTTTGTTGGCATTATCGATCGCTTCTTCGAGCATTTGCAGCAGTAAACTACGGTTGGCTAAGCCTGTGAGCGAATCGTAATAAGCCAATTGATTCAGTTTTGCTTCTGCCGCTTCTCTGTCTTTCCATAAATTATGGAATGTTTTCGCCAAGTGTCCGAGTTCATCATCTCGATACAGATTCGGCATTGGAACTTCGGCTTTTTTATCTTGCAGTGAACGAACCCAGTCGATCAACGTCACCAGTGGCTTCGAGAGCTTCTGGTAGAAGAACAACAATAAGATCGTCGTCAGCAAGATATTCCGGAACAGATCAAACAGCAGTATCTGACTGGTCTTGGCGATAAAGTCCTTGGCGATATTGGCGCCATTGACCGAGAAACTCAGTGTCCCGACGACAACATGCGAATTGGGTTGATGTAATTCGGTTTTATAGACAGGAGTAGTTGGAGTCAGGTAGCGCGACAGAGCCTCCGTAAACGAACTTTCAAGCGACACACCTCTCTCCCGTTCGGTTAGGGTGTCTCCAAAGTCATCAACGATCGAAACCTGATAGATAGCCCCATCCATCATCAGGCTCGATGCGACCTGCTCAGCGAGTAGCTGATTCAGGTGATAGGCTGCCTGACTGGCATTGGAATAATTTTGTAGCAACTTAAATTGGTAGTGTTCTTCAATCCGCTTTTGCTCCTGATGAAGATCCACCAAAATTTGATACAAGCTGAAAATTATTCCTAGTATCACGGATACTAAAAAAACGGTTTTCGCTTGTCGGAATGCTAATGAATTTATTTTCTTGCTCGCAGGCATAATTTTATATGGTTCCTTCTACTCCTTTAGTTATAGCCCAAATTTATTGATATTTTAATTTGTATCTTGTTTGGATGTGAATTGTTGAGGTTTTATTTGCCTTTGTTGCTCCAAAGAGCAATATAAGGGAGAATACCGCGCAAAACCGAATCAATCTGCCAGCTTATATGTCATGACCAATTTTGGCTACAATCTGGCGTTCATACCGAAGAAGATCCTTTGATGTCAAATACAGCATTTATGGGCGAAGTTTCTAAGCGCAGAACGTTCGCTATCATCTCGCACCCGGATGCGGGTAAGACCACCATTACTGAAAAAGTATTACTTTTTGGACGCGCTATTCAAACCGCAGGTACAGTAAAAGGTCGTGGCTCTGCGCAGCACGCAAAATCTGACTGGATGGAAATGGAAAAAGAGCGTGGTATCTCGGTAACGACCTCGGTGATGCAGTTTCCATACAACGAGTGCCTAGTTAACCTGTTGGATACACCAGGACACGAAGACTTCTCGGAAGATACTTATCGTACCCTAACCGCGGTTGACTCTTGCCTTATGGTCATTGATGCCGCGAAAGGTGTTGAGGATCGTACACGTAAGCTGATGGAAGTTACCCGTCTGCGTGATACGCCAATTGTCACTTTCATGAACAAACTTGACCGTGATATCCGTGATCCAATGGAGCTACTGGACGAGGTTGAAAGTGAGCTAAACATTTCCTGTGCCCCGATTACTTGGCCGATCGGTTGTGGTAAAGAGTTTAAAGGTGTGTACCACATCCATCGCGATGAAACGATTCTCTACTCGACAGGTCAAGGCCACACCATTCAGGATAAGCTGGTTGTTAAGGGGTTGGATAACCCTGAGCTTGATGAGGCTGTTGGTGCTGAGCTAGCGGAGCAGCTACGCGAAGAGCTAGAGCTTGTGATTGGTGCATGCCCTGAGTTTGATCAGGAGTTGTTCCTTGCTGGTGAATTGACGCCAGTATACTTTGGTACCGCACTGGGTAACTTTGGTGTTGACCATATGCTGGATGGTTTAACGGAATGGGCGCCTGCGCCAATGCCGCGTCAAGCGAATGAGCGTCAAGTTGAAGCGAACGAAGAGAAATTCTCTGGCTTCGTATTTAAGATTCAGGCCAACATGGATCCAAAACACCGTGACCGTATTGCTTTCATGCGTATTGTATCTGGTACCTACACACAGGGTATGAAGATGAACCACGTGCGCCTTGGTAAGCAGATCAATATCTCTGATGCGGTAACCTTCATGGCTGGTGACCGCTCTCGTGCTGAAAATGCCTATGCGGGCGATATTATTGGCTTGCACAACCACGGTACCATCCAGATTGGTGATACCTTTACTCAAGGTGAAGCGCTGAAATTCGCAGGTATTCCAAACTTTGCGCCTGAGCTATTCCGTCGTATCCGTCTAAGAGATCCATTGAAGCAAAAGCAGTTGCTTAAAGGTCTGGTACAGCTGTCTGAGGAAGGGGCTGTACAGGTATTCCGTCCACTACAAAACAATGACCTGATTGTTGGTGCGGTCGGTGTGCTTCAGTTTGACGTCGTTGTTGCGCGTTTAAAAGCTGAGTACAACGTGGAAGCGATTTATGAGAGCGTTAACGTTGCAACCGCACGTTGGGTTGAGTGTGAAGATGGTAAGAAACTGGATGAGTTCCAGCGTAAGAACCAAACCAACCTCGCCCTAGATGGTGGTGATAACCTGACGTACATTGCGCCAACTATGGTGAACTTAAATTTGGCGAAAGAGCGTTTCCCAGATGTTGAGTTCCGAGCGACTCGCGAACACTGATCTTCGTCGTATTTGGGAGGAGCACTGCGTTAACTGCACAAATTCACCCCAATCACATAGTTAGCTATGCTCATGGGGATGAATTTGCTTGTTGCCTTGTTCTTCCCCCAACTACTTAGAAGATCTTTCGAGAACTTCTATTAAAAAAATACCGCCTTATCTGAGGCGGTATTTTTGTTTTCATTGTAAATGAGCATGCTCTTTTAGCCGATTGAAACTAAAAAGGGTTGATGCTCTCACATCAACCCTTTCAAATTGCTAGCTTGTTACTACTTTTTCTTCTTCGCGACTTTCTTTTTGCCTTTAGAAGTAGTTTTTTTCTTGTCGTCTTTTTTCTTCTTCTTAAACACTGGTTTTTTGTGTTTCGGACGAAGCTCTTTAATAAAGCGCTCTTTGATCTCTTCTTTTACGTAGCGAGCCACACGGTCCATCATGGTTTGGTCATGGGCTTCAACTAAAGAGATCGCATTGCCTTTTTTGCCTGCGCGGGCGGTACGGCCGATACGGTGGAGGTACACATCTGCACTGCGTGGCATGTCGTAGTTAATGACATGGCTGACATCTGGCAAGTCGATACCACGGGCAGCGACGTCTGTTGCCAGAAGTACGTTTACGGTACCGTCACGAAAACGCGCAATGGCATTGTTACGACGATCTTGCGGCATTTCGCCTTGAATCCAAGCACACGGAATTTGCGCTTTTTCCAGTTCAACGCGCAGCTCGGCTAATCGTTCACGAGTTTTCAGAAAGACAATAGAGCGCTCAGCTTGGTCGTTGATGATCGTTTTCAATAGCGCTAGTTTATGCGCCATATCATCGGCACGGTGATACCACTGGGCAATCTTTTTACGCTCTCGGCGAGATGGCTCAGCGTCGATCTCAGCAGGTTCTTTAAGCAGATCTGCGGTAAATCCTTCCACGCCTTTGCCTTCCAGCGTTGCAGAGAAGAGCAACGTTTGTTTACGCCAGCGACATTCTGAAGAAAGGCGATCAACTGTCGGGCCAAAGCCCATGTCGAGCATGCGATCCGCTTCATCAAGGATCAGCCATTCAATGGCACGGCAGTCAAAACGTTCCGCTTCGATGTATTCCATCAAACGACCAGGCGTTGCAACAACGATATCTTGTGTCTTAGCGAGAATATCGGCGTGTTCTTGATACTGCACACCACCAGTGATGGTGAAGATGTTCAGATTAGTGTTTTTTGCGAGAGCACGAGCTTGATCAGCGACTTGCATTGCCAACTCGCGAGTAGGAGTCAGGATCAGCACACGAGCAGGCCCCGGCTTACGACGCGGGAAGTCCTGCAAGTATTGTAGAGCTGGCAGAACAAAAGCGGCGGTTTTGCCTGTACCAGTTGGCGCAGAAGCGAGAATGTCTCTGCCGTCCAAAGCTTGTGGAATTGCTTCGGCCTGGATCTGGGTTGGGCGGGTATAACCCATTTCTTCGATTGCAACGAGCAGGTTTTCATCTAGCTCTAGTTCAGCAAAATTTTTGATCACTCTGGTGTCTCCACAAGCTGGTAAGTGAGAACGATAAATTTAAGGGGACGTATTATAGAGGGTTCGGTGATAAGGATCACACCTTAATTTCTACATCTTTAAATAAAACGCTTTAGTTAATGCGACGAATTCATCGCTGTAGCCATTATCCTTTTGAATTATCAGTTTTTCTATCTTGGCGTTTGATGTGTATTGGCTAAGTTGAATCAGCAAGCGGCCAACGGGTTTCTTGGCTGTTGGCTGTACTTCACATAAACCCGCCAGATGCCAACCAAGTGTTTCTGCCAAGGAGATAAACATACGTCCTTCTGCTTCTGGGAGGACAAACCAAGCCTGGCCCTCAGCGCTCAGTAACTTAAAACAGCGTTCAAGCAAAGCTTCGTGGCTCAAGGTTAAGGTATGCCTTGCGGTCGCTCGTTGCTGGTTTTGGGCGTGCTCTCCTGAATTGAAATACGGCGGATTACATACAATAGCGTCATAGCGTGTTCCGAATGGAAAGTTGAGCACGTCGCCTTCCAGTAGTGTTAGTCGGGAAGACCAAGGAGAAGAGGTGAAGTTCTCTTTCGCGGCCTGCAACGCGTGCTGATCAATATCGATCGCGTCAATGACACAGTCAGGGTTTCGCTGTGCACACATTAAAGCCAATAAACCTGTGCCTGTTCCAATATCTAAAAGGGTATTCGCTTGTTTAATGCCGCACCACGCACCGAGTAAGACGCCATCGGTGCTGACAGGCATACCCGAGTAACCACCAGCAATTTTAAACTGCTTGAATGAAAAGTCTTTTGTCTTGGATTGGGTGTTTTTCATTTTATTCTGCATGTGGTTATTAATTGAGTGATTAAGTCTATTGTTGGATCTTTGTATGGTCTTTTGTTCTATCTATGTTGCATTTGTTTGATTTATTGATCCAGATATTAAACTGATTAATTCCTTTGTTATAGTTGATATCACTGGTTTTTGATTGAAAGTATAAATTTATATGGTGTTTTTTGCCCTAGGGTTGCGGTTGGGTGTGTGTTTCGTCATTATTCGCCTCCAAATTTATAGATTGGGTAGCCAACTCGGACTGCTCAGCATGCACAACATCAATCAAAATAATTAAAGGGTCTCTTGTGAATCAGACTTTAAAATTAACAGATATTATCGCGGTAGGCTTTATGCTTTTCGCTTTCTTCTTAGGTGCAGGTAACATTATTTTCCCACCACTAGCAGGACAGCTTGCAGGTGAGAATCTCGTACCTGCTATGACAGGTTTTCTTCTAACGGCGGTAGGCCTCCCTCTTATTACTATCGTTGCTATCGCCGTTGCCGGTGGTTCTTGGGATCATCTCACCAAAGACTTGCCTAAACGCGTGGCGATGACCATAGCGGTACTGATCTTTATCATTATCGGTCCTGCATTTGCCGCGCCGCGCACAGGTTTAGTGGCTTACGAAATGGCGGTAAAGCCATTTTTTGTTGATGCGGCTCAATCGCACCTGACGATTTTTTCTATCTTGTTCTTTGCTGTGGCCATGTCTTTTGCTTGGTCACAAGGCAAGCTGATTGATGTGATCGGTAAAGTACTGACTCCAGTACTTTTCTTAGGCTTGATTGTGCTTGCTGTCGCTGTGTTTATCGACCCTCAAGGTGAAATGATCGCAGCACAAGGTGAATACCTGACACACCCACTGCAAAAAGGTTTCCTTGAAGGTTATAACACCATGGATACCTTTGCCTCGTTGATGTTTGGTGGGCTTATCGTCGATGCACTTCGTCAAAAAGGCATTTCTGATCAAAAAGCGACCGCAAAATACCTAATCAGAGCCGCATGTGTTGCTGCTGCTGGTTTGGCTTTCGTTTACGTCTCTTTGTTCTACCTAGGTGCAACCAGTGCGGCTGTGGCTGCTGGCGCAGACAATGGTGGTGTGATTCTTAGCGTGTACGTTCAATCTCTGTTCGGCCCATATGGTCAAATTGTATTGTCAGTGATTGTGCTTCTTGCGTGTTTAACGACGGCTATCGGTATTATCTCAGCGTGTTCTGATTACTTTAGCTCGCTGACTCCAGTGTCCTACAAAACTTGGGTTGTGGTTAACGGTGTGGCGTGTGCAGTGGTCGCGAATGTTGGCCTTTCTCAACTGATTGCTTTGTCTGTTCCTGTGCTATTCGCGCTATACCCAGTGGCTATCGCTTTGGTTGCACTGACATTTATTCGCAAGATGCTACCAAACCCACAAGTGGCTTACCGTGTTGTTATCCTTGTGTCACTGCTGTTTGCTCTGATTGATGCAGCAAAAGTAGCGGGTGTGGATGTGTCTGCGCTGAATATGCTACCGCTGTTCGATATTGGCATGGGTTGGTTGCTACCAACAATTGCTGCGATGATCTGCATGTTTTTCATTGGAAAATCAGCTCAATCGGAGCTAGCAGAAGAAGCGGCTTAAGCTGAAACGCTCAATAGATAAAAATCCCCTGTCATGCCTCGTGTGACAGGGGATTTTTCGTTGAATCGTCGGCAGGTTGCAGTGCAAAAAATTCCTGTATCTTCGTCACACTTTTCAGTACAATTCTTCGGTTAAATTCTACTCATAAATGTTGAGCAAACATGTTTGAAATCAATCCTATTAAAAACCGCCTTAAGGACGTGTCTGAGCGCACTAATGTCCTGAGGGGGTATCTTTGACTATGACGCTAAGCAAGAGCGTCTAGAAGAAGTCAACGCAGAACTAGAACAACCGGATGTGTGGAACGAACCTGAGCGTGCGCAAGCGCTAGGCAAAGAGCGTTCTGCCCTAGAAGCGGTTGTGGAAACGATTGACCAACTTGAGCAAGGTGTGGAAGACGTTGATGGTCTTCTAGAGCTTGCGGTTGAAGAAGAAGATCAAGAAACCTTCGATGAAATTGAGCCAGAGCTTGCTGAGCTTGAAGCTAAGCTAGAAAAGCTCGAATTCCGTCGTATGTTCTCTGGCGACCATGATGCATCTGACTGCTACATTGATCTACAGTCAGGCTCTGGTGGTACAGAAGCGCAAGACTGGACATCGATGATGCTACGCATGTACTTACGTTGGGCTGAAGCAAAAGGCTTTAAGACGGAAGTGATCGAGGTCTCTGAAGGTGAAGTTGCTGGTCTTAAAGGTGCAACGGTTAAGATCTCTGGCGAATACGCTTATGGTTGGCTACGTACGGAAACAGGTGTTCATCGCTTGGTTCGTAAATCGCCATTCGATTCAAGTGGCCGTCGTCATACATCGTTTGCTTCTGCGTTTATCTACCCAGAGATTGATGACAACATCGATATCGACATTAACCCTTCTGATCTACGTATTGACGTATACCGTGCATCCGGTGCGGGTGGTCAGCACGTTAACACCACGGAATCGGCGGTACGTATTACGCACGTTCCAACCAATACTGTGGTTCAGTGTCAGAATGATCGTTCTCAGCACAAGAACAAAGATCAGGCGATGAAACAGCTTCGTGCGAAGCTATTTGAATTAGAGATTCAAAAGCAAAATGCAGAGAAGCAAGCCAATGAAGACGCTAAGTCAGACATCGGTTGGGGTAGTCAGATTCGTTCATACGTACTGGATGACTCGCGCATCAAAGATCTGCGTACTAGCGTTGAAAACCGCAACACTCAAGCGGTTCTTGACGGCGACCTAGACAAATTTATCGAAGCTAGCCTGAAATCAGGCCTGTAAGCTTTTCACCGAAAAACTATTTTCATAAAGAAAGACAGGATACATCAAAAATGACTGATGCTGTTCAAAACGACAATGTACAAGAAGAGAATAAGCTGATTGCTGAGCGCCGCGCTAAACTGGATCATATTCGTCAGAGCTGCAAAGCAAACGGCCACCCAAATGACTTCCGTCGTGAGCACCTAGCTGGCGATCTTCAAGCGGAATTCGGTGAAAAGACGAAAGAAGAGCTAGAAGAGCTAAACCATGTTGTGGCTATCGCGGGCCGTGTTATGGCTAAGCGTGGTCCTTTCCTAGCGATTCAAGAAACCTCTGGTCGTATCCAAGCCTACGCTGCAAAAGATGTTCAAAAAGAGCTGAAAGAGAAGTACCAAGGCCTAGATATCGGTGACATCATCGGTGTGAAAGGTGCTCTTCACAAGTCAGGTAAAGGCGACCTTTACGTGAACATGGAATCTTACGAGCTGCTAACGAAAGCACTTCGTCCACTTCCAGAGAAATTCCACGGCCTGACTGACCAAGAGATGCGTTACCGTCAGCGTTATGTTGACCTGATCGTCAACCAAGATTCACGTGAAGCGTTCATCATCCGTTCTAAGCTGGTATCGGCTATTCGTAACTTCATGAGCTCAAAAGGCTACCTAGAAGTGGAAACGCCAATGATGCACGTGATCCCTGGTGGTGCAACGGCTCGTCCATTCATCACTCACCACAACGCACTAGACATCGATATGTACCTGCGTGTTGCTCCAGAGCTTTACCTGAAGCGTCTAGTGGTTGGTGGTTTTGACCGCGTATTCGAGATCAACCGTAACTTCCGTAACGAAGGTCTATCGCCACGTCACAACCCAGAATTCACTATGATGGAATTCTACCAAGCGTACTCTGACTACAAAGATCTAATGGATCTGACTGAAGAGATGCTAAGCACAGTTGCAATGGACGTTTTAGGTTCAACGTCTATGCCTTACGGTGACGAAACAGTTGAGTTTGGTGGTAAGTACGCTCGCATGAGCATGTTTGAAGCAATCAAACACTACAACCCAGAGCACGCTGAGATCCAAGCGCTAACAGAACAAGATCTTACTAACCGTGACAAGATGGTTGCTATCGCAAAATCGGTACACGTGGAAGTAGAAACGTTCTGGACATGCGGTCAGCTTCTAGAAGAGATCTTTGGTGAGACTGCTGAACCTCAGCTAATCCAACCAACGTTCATCACTGGTTACCCAGCGGATATTTCTCCTCTTGCTCGTCGCAGCGATGACAACCCATTCTTCACAGACCGCTTCGAGTTCTTCATCGGTGGCCGTGAAGTGGCGAATGGCTTCTCAGAGCTTAACGATGCAGAAGACCAAGATGCACGCTTTAAAGCACAGGTTGATGCGAAAGATGCAGGTGATGATGAAGCTATGTACTACGATGCGGACTACATCACAGCACTTGAGCACGGCTTACCGCCAACGGCAGGTCAAGGTATCGGTATCGATCGTCTAGCGATGCTGTTTACTAACACGCACACTATCCGTGACGTGATTCTATTCCCAGCCATGCGTCCACAAGCTTAATTGCTAGTGTAAAAACAGCGAAAAGGCCGATATCACTGAGGTGATATCGGCCTTTTTTATGATGTAAAGATCAGAGGTTTTTTACTTCCAGCCCGGCGAGCTGATGCCAGTAACCGTTACATTGGCGGCTATCAATTTTCATCGGACTTTGCCCAGATTCGTTAGCCCGAAAATGGTTTAATTCTGAGAGGGTTTCGATGCCAAGTGGGCTGAGGCGAACGACATCGACCAATCCCTTCATATTTGGCAAGTCATTGATCAGGTTGTAGCAATATCCTGATTGAGTCTGAATGCCGTTGAGGTTAAACACTTGCTGACCTTCCTGACTGCTGACCTTGATGCCTGTTGGGTATTTGATACAGCAAGTTTCGCAATCGTCTTTAGCACGATTTTCAGCACGAGCAGTGAAGCAGCGAGCAGAGTAGGCCAGTGGCAAATAGCCATGGCTGAATACCTCGACTTCAAACTTGCCTTTAATACCAATTTCATCACATTGGTTAAGTACATTACCTAACCATTCTCTAGATAGCTCGACTGGCATACACCAGCGCGTCATACCCTGTTTAAGAAATAATTTCAGCGTGTGTGCGTTGTAGGTATTCACCGCAGGGCCGACGACAAACGGAACCTTGTGTTCAGAGGCTAGCTGAATGGCAGAGACATCGTTGGCTTCGATAGCGAATTCGCCATTATCAATGTACTTCTTCATGATGTTGACTTCACTAGGCGCTTCAAGCAGCGCCATGGTAGACAGAACCACTTGTTTGCCGGACTGACTGAGCGATTTCGCAATATCGATCCAATGTGCAGGTTTCATTTCTCGGCGTTTGGAACAAACGCTCTCGCCAAGATAAATGATGTCGGCGGAGCTGGATGCAGCCTGCAGATAAAACTCTTCAACATCTTGCTTAGGCCAGAAGTAAAGCAGGGGGCCAAGGGCGTATTTCATCGTGTTTTCCTTTCTGTACTTTACTGCCATTTACGGTGGTAAGCACCGAGGGTTGTCTGAGTGCCTTCTGATACGTTAGCCAGCGCAGCATCCCAGGCCGCTTCAACTTGATAAGCTTCAGGGTTGGCTAAGTAGCGGTCGATAGCTGCACGCCAGGTACGAGTCACTTGCTCGACATAAGCGGGACTTCGTTGACGGCCTTCGATTTTTACAGAAGCTACATTTGCGGCAAACAAGTCAGGCAACATAGAGAGTGTGTTGAGGCTGGTGGGCTCTTCCAATGCGTGATAAGCCTGAGTGTGCTCGTCTAACTCTGCTGTGAATCGTCCCTTACATAAAGTGGGGTAGCCAGCATTTTCTCCGTCACTATAGCGATCAATCAGAATGTTATTGAGCCGAGATTCCAGTCCTTTGTCTGTCTCCTGCCAACGAACAAATTTCGCAGGCGAGCAGGCGCCAACGGTATTGGGAGACTCGCCCGTCATGTACGAAGAAAGGTAACAGCGGCCTTCAGACATAATGCACAAGCTGCCGAAGGCGAACACTTCTAGGTCGACATCTTGCGGAATGTTGCGTGACAGCTGTTTGACCTGATGGATAGACAGCACACGCGGCAGTACCACGCGTTTAACATTGAAGTTCCGTTTATAGAAGTCGATTGCAGCGACATTGGTCGCCGATGCCTGAACCGACAAATGCAGTTCGAGTTCAGGGTATTTGTTGGCGGCGTAATCCAGTACGGCGATATCAGCAATGATTAACGCATCAATGCCACTTTGGGCGGCGCGATCGACAGCGTCAGTCCAACGCTCAAACCCATCTGGATGAGCGAAGGTATTCAGCGCGACGTGAATTTTTTTCTTATGGTCATGGACGTACTGAACCGCTTTGTCCAGTTTTTTGCCAGTGAAGTTAAGACCTGCGAAATGGCGCGCATTGGTATCGTCTTTGAAGCCGATATATACAGCGTCAGCACCGCAGTCGATGGCTGTTTTGAGAGCAGGTAAGTTACCTGCAGGGCAGAGGAGTTCCATTGCGCCTTCCAATCTGTCTTTGCGAAAAATTGCTCCGCATTTTATGAAGGAATATGAACGGCAAGTTTGATGTAAGGCAGGTTTAGGTAAGTTTCTGAGTCAAATACTCATTTAGAGTGAGTTGCAATCAGTTTTTGTGGCGACGATGCTGAGCAAATAGCTCTTCGACTTCTTGCTTTGGTTGCGGGCGATAGAAATGGAAGCCCTGAATCGAATTACAATTGAGGTTAGAGAGCAGAGTCGCTTGTTGCTGGGTTTCGACCCCTTCTGCGACCACTGTCAGGTTAAGCGATTTACCCAGATTAATGATGTTTTCGATTACTGTCACCTGTTTCGGTAGCGTATCGATGTCATTGATGAACGCGCGGTCAATCTTAAGCTCATCTATCGGGAAGCGGGCGAGATAAGAAAGTGATGAGTAGCCGGTACCAAAGTCGTCAATCGATAAAGCAAAGCCCAGTTTTTTAATGGCGTTGAGTATTTGCAGCGTGTGTTCACTGTCGCTCATTACGGCACTTTCGGTCAGCTCAAACGTGATGCAGTTAGGATCAAGCTCTGTAGTACGCAGTAACTTCTCCATATAATCGATCAGTTTTGGATTGCCAAATTGCTCTGGAGAAAGGTTTATCGCGACGCGCCCCGGCAGAATACCTTGAAGTTTCCAACGCTTGACCGTGCTGAAAACTTCTCGCATGACCACTCGACCCAGATGTTCAATCAAGCCTGCTCGCTCGGCGACAGGGATAAAAGCGCCAGGGCTAATGTAACCTTCCACGGGATGTTTCCAGCGGATAAGGGCTTCTGCGCCATTAATGCTGAAGTCACGAGCGTTGACCTTAGGCTGGTACCACACTTCTAAGCCATTCTGTTGTAAGGCTTTTTGTAGTTCAATTTCCAACCATAAACGCATACGCGCTTCTTTGTTCATCTGATCATTGAACTTAATTAGACGATTACGGCCCCGGTCTTTGGCTTCGTACATCGCGGTGTCGGCGTTTTGCAGCAGAATACGTGCGTCATTTCCATCTCCCGGATACGTCACACTGCCGATAGAACACGCTAAGCGTTTGCTGAAATGGTGCAGATCAAATGGCTGGTTAATGAGTGAGATTATGCGTTCAGCAAGAATCTCCGCCATTCGATTGTTTTCTGGTTCCGGCAATATCAGGCCAAATTCATCGCCTCCTAAATGCCCTACTACCGCATGTTGCGGTAAAAGACGCTTAAGACGAGATGACACTTCTTTAATCACTTTATCACCAATATGGTGACCTAAAGAGTCGTTGATGTTCTTGAAATTATCGATATCGAGGTAGAGCAGTAACAGTGGTGTTTCATTATGAATGAACTGCTCTAGACGTTTGGTAAAACCAAAACGATTGTAGAGGCCAGTTAAAGAATCAATGTGTGCATCTTCTAACGGCTTGTTACTCAAGTGTTTTGGAGTTTCATCGGCATCTTGAATCAGCACCAATTGAGTATTGCTGCCTAGTACCATCGCGTCATCAGCGTGGAGCTGAACACGGCGCTCGAAGCCACATCTTGGGCCAGTCAGACAGGTCAAAGGTGCTTTCGCCAGTGAACTGCTGAGCGATTTACTGAAAACCGTTTTGGTTTTCTCATCGACAAATAGGCGGGAAAGTTCTTCACCTAACAAATCACTGTTATCTTCAAAACCGAGCAAACGCACTGCCGCAGGGTTGGCAGATATGATGCAATCCTCTTCGACCAGTAGCAAGCCATCAGGCAACAAAGTGGTGAGTGTTGAGAACTTACCTTCTGATTCTTCTAAAGAACGAACCAGAATATGTTTTTCTGATGTGTCGACCGCATGAAAGGCAACGTATTCAATTTTTTTGTCGATTTCGATGGGGGCTAAGCTGAAATGCAGACTGGTTTCGAGGTCAATTTCGTTCAGCGTGATTTCTGCTTCGAGGGATTCTCCGTTGAAGGCACGCTCATAGTAGGGCTTGAGTTGGTTATAGAAATGCTTACCTAAGGTTTGCGTATCGCTCATACCGATCAGTTCTTGGTTGGATAGGCCTGCGATATCGCAATAGCGACCATTAACCATGGCATAGTTATGCTGGCTATCCAAAATGGCGAAAAAAAACGGGCTGTTCGCCGTTATCTTCGTGAACCAATGCTGTAGTTGTTGCGAAAGCATCAAGGGTATTACCGACTCTCCAAAGAGCAATACGAGTCACAGAGCTGTGAATAGAAGCGATACCAATAACTATAACTGTGATTGCCGCTAGATTAAAGGGCTAGCGGTATCAGACTAATTTTTTGATACACAACAGGAATCGCTCCATCATCATCCATTATGATGAGTATCCTATTTACAAAGTAACGGATAACGCTCGTGATTAACAAGATTCGCACCCAGCTAGTTGAAAATGCCGCATCAATTTTGCGATCTCCAGTCCACTTATTACCTAAAAGTGTACAAAAAAAAGTCTTGTTAGAGGGGCTAAAAAGCGTTTTTAGAGAGTCTCTTGAGGATGGTGATTTTGAATTTCTAGAAGGTAAGTGGCTGAAAATTGAGATAAAAGATATGCAGCTAAGTTGGTATGTTAGTTACCAAGATAGCCAGTTGATGGTTGCGGATTCAGCCGCTAAAGAAGACGTTGCTTTTCGAGGCAATCTCAATGATCTGGTTTTGATTGCTGGGCGAAAAGAAGATCCTGATACTTTGTTCTTCCAGCGCCGCTTGTCTATAGAAGGAGATACGGAGCTGGGGTTAGAGATAAAGAATTTGATGGACAGTGTCGATTTAGAGCAGCTGCCGAAACCGTTGCAAACACTATTAAATCAACTAGCCGATTTTGTGCAGAAAGGGTTACAATCGCCACTCGCACAAAGTGAGGTTATCAATGCTTATTCGAACTGAAGCTCCGGCTGACATTCTTGCCGTCGACAGGCTACTGAAGTCTGCTTTTGAAACAGAAACTGAAGCGGATTTAGTGATGAGGCTAAGAGAGAACGGACGTAGAACCTTATCATTGGTTGCCTGTAATGATGAAGGAGAAGTGATTGGGCACGTCATGTTCAGTCCAGTTACATTAAATGGTGAAGACTTAAACTGGCAGGGCTTGGCTCCACTCGCTATAAAAGCAGACTACCGCCGACAAGGTCTGGCGGCAGAGTTAGTTAAGGAAGGGCTGGAATCGCTAAAAGAGTTTGGCTACCCGGCTTGTGTGGTACTGGGTGAACCTGAGTATTATTCTCGCTTTGGCTTTGAAGCGAGTGAAAAGTACAGCTTTTGTTGTCAGTGGGAAGCGCCTGCTGGCGCATTTCAAGTGTTAGCACTGGCAGAGAATGAGTTTACCGAACGCAGTGGCCGAATTAAATACAGCCCTGAGTTTTCAGCGTTTTAGACAAAATGTACTGGCAAGTAAAAAGAAAAGTATGACTTTTGTCCTTTTTTTGACCGCTTAGCCATCAAGTCGTCTTTTTTTGAAAAATTCTACTTGTCAGCGTAATAACCTTTCGCTAGTATTGCTCGGCCTTCGATAAGGAGGTCGCTAGCCTTGTTCAAAAACATCAAAAATGAGTTTTCGAGCGGCGCTGGCTCAACAATTTGGAACATAGGTGGAAATCATGTTTACAGTTCTACTTGTGATTTACCTGTTGGCAGCGGTTGGTGTAATCGGCCTAGTGCTGATTCAACAAGGTAAAGGCGCAGATATGGGAGCCTCATTCGGTGCAGGCGCATCAAACACAGTGTTTGGCGCAAGCGGCTCAGGTAATTTCCTAACCCGAATGACTGCAATTTTTGCAACAGTATTTTTCATCCTTAGCTTAGTGCTAGGTAACATGTCGACCCATAAAACTGAATCTCAGTGGGTTGACCCGACTCAAGGTCAAGTTATCCAGCAAGCTGATGATGCTGCGAGTGAAGTTCCAGCCCCAACAGGCGACGAAATTCCTCAATAAGCTAAAGATTTAGCTGCCGAGATGGTGAAATTGGTAGACACGCTAGCATGAGGTGCTAGTGCCTTAGGTGTGAGGGTTCGAGTCCCTCTCTCGGCACCATTGTTTACAAACTTGTAAAACACCTTGGAGAGCGTATAATGCTCGACAAGTCGGACGCGGGGTGGAGCAGCTTGGTAGCTCGTCGGGCTCATAACCCGAAGGTCGTCGGTTCAAATCCGGCCCCCGCAACCAATCCTTTACTGGATGTGGACAAGTTTGCACAGTCGCAATAGCAACTGTGAGTTAAGCAAATTTTGATTGCTTAACACATCAGGGTCCAGCATCAAAAAACCCCGACTTTCGGGGTTTTTTGTTATCTGAATTTCTGCATTGCAGAAGTTCAGACATTGCTTGGAATTTAAATTGGGCTCTGAGCCCTTTTTTTGTTTCTGGAGTGGTTTAAATGACTGGTTTAGAAAGACAACTTACTGAAATGCTTGAAGCGCCAGTAGCAGCATCAGGTTATGAGTTAGTTGGATTAGAATTTATTCGCGCAGGCGAACATTCAACGCTACGTATCTTTATTGACCATGAAAATGGCATCTCTGTGGATGACTGTGCAGAAGTTAGCCGTCAGGTTAGTGCAGTAATGGACGTTGAAGATCCAATCACCGTGGCTTACAACCTAGAAGTGTCTTCTCCAGGTTTAGAAAGACCACTTTTCAAAGCAGCACACTATGAACAATTTATTGGTCACGAGGTAAGCATCGTTTTGAAAATGGCTGTTGGTAACCGTCGTAAGTGGAAAGGTGTTATCCACGCAATCGAAGGTGAAACAGTAACAGTTACTGTGGACGGCAACGCAGAAGAGTTTGCTCTAAGCAACATTTCAAAAGCTAACCTGATCCCTAAATTTTAATTAAGGTCTTAGAGGCTATTTAAAATGAGTAAAGAAATTTTAGCGGTAGCAGAAGCGGTATCGAACGAAAAAGGGGTACCTCGTGAGCGCATCTTTGAAGCCCTAGAGATTGCTCTAGCTACATCTACAAAGAAGAAACACGAAATCGAAATCGATGTTCGTGTTGAAATTGACCGTAAAACGGGTGAGTTCGATACTTTCCGTCGTTGGTTAGTAGTTGAAGAAGTAGAAAGCCCAACAAAAGAAATCTCTCTTGAAGCTGCACAGTTTGATGATGAGACGATTGAGCTTGGTGACTACGTAGAAGATGAAATCGAATCAGTAACGTTTGACCGTATTACTACGCAAACAGCGAAGCAGGTTATCGTACAGAAAGTTCGTGAAGCTGAACGTGCACAGATCGTTGAGCAGTTCATCGACAATGAAGGTGAGCTAGTTACTGGTGTGGTTAAGAAAGTTAACCGCGAAACTATCGTACTTGATCTAGGTAACAATGCTGAAGCGGTAATCCTACGTGATGACCAGCTTCCTCGTGAAAACCACCGTCCGGGTGACCGCGTTCGTGGTCTTCTGTACCGCGTAGCGCCAGAAGCTCGTGGTTTCCAACTATTCATCACACGTTCTAAGCCAGAAATGCTGGCGGAGCTATTCCGTGTTGAAGTACCGGAAATTGCAGAAGAGATCATCGAACTGAAAGGTGCGGCTCGTGATCCTGGTTCTCGTGCGAAGATTGCTGTGAAGACTAACGACAAGCGTATCGACCCTGTGGGTGCGTGTGTTGGTATGCGTGGTGCACGTGTACAGGCAGTCTCTGGCGAGCTTGGCGGTGAGCGTATTGATATCGTGCTTTGGGATGATAACCCAGCTCAGTTTGTTATCAATGCAATGGCGCCAGCAGACGTAGCTTCTATCATCGTTGATGAAGATGCTCACGCAATGGATATCGCGGTTGAAGCCGATAACCTAGCACAAGCTATTGGCCGTAACGGTCAAAACGTACGTCTAGCTTCTCAACTAACAGGTTGGGAACTGAACGTAATGACGGTTGAAGATCTGCAGAAGAAACACGCAGAAGAGTCTCAAGCGTCAATTGAAAACTTCATGAAGTACCTAGATATCGAAGAAGATTTCGCTCAGCTGTTAGTTGAAGAAGGCTTCTCTTCTCTTGAAGAGGTAGCTTACGTACCAGTAAACGAACTGCTTGAAGTCGATGGTCTAGACGAAGATCTTGTCGAAGAACTACGTAATCGTGCAAAAGATGCCCTAACTACACTGGCTCTGGCTCAGGAAGAATCTTTTGAAGGCTTAGAGCCTGCAGAAGACCTACTAGCTCTAGAAGGCCTAGAGCGTGAAATGGCATTTAAACTGGCAGCGAAAGGTGTAGCAACACTGGAAGATTTAGCTGACCAGGGTATCGATGATCTCGAAGGTATTGAAGGTCTAACCGAAGAATATGCGGGTGAGCTAATCATGGCAGCACGTAACATCTGTTGGTTCGGCGAAGACGCATAATTTTCAGCAAGGAGAAAGCGGCATGACAAAAATTACTGTTAAGGCACTGAGTGAAGAAATTGGTACACCAGTGGACCGCTTATTAGAGCAACTTGCTGATGCCGGTATGACGAAAGCGGGTACAGATCAGGTTTCTGAAGAAGAGAAGCAGAAGCTTCTGACTCACCTTAAGAAAGAGCACGGTGACACTTCTGGTGAAGCTGAGCCTACTCGCTTAACTCTACAGCGTAAAACTCGCAGCACACTTAGCGTAAACGCAGGTGGCGGCAAGAGTAAGGATGTTCAAGTAGAAGTTCGCAAGAAGCGAACTTATGTGAAGCGCAGCATTATCGAAGACGACGCAAACCGCGAGGCTGAGGAAGCAGCAAAGCGTGAAGCTGAAGAGCTTGCGAAGCGTGAGGCTGAAGAGCTAGCAAAACGTGAAGCTGCAGAGAAAGCACAACGCGAGGCCGAAGAAAAAGCGAAGCGAGAAGCGGACGCAAAACGTGACGCTGAAGAAAAAGCCAAACGCGTACAAGCTGATAAGGCTAAGAAAGACATGAATGCAAAAAATGCGGAAGTGAACACGCAAGCGAAAAAAGAAGCTGACGAACTTAAACGTCGTCAGGAAGAAGAAGCCCAACGTAAAGCAGAACAAGAAGCGGCTAAGCTTGTTGAAGAAGCGCGTAAATTAGCGGAAGAAAATGAAGCTCGTTGGACTGAAGCGGAACAGAAGAAGAAAGAGTTGGAAAACTCTGACTACCATGTAACGACTTCATCATACGCACGTGAAGCGGAAGACGCTGCAGACCGCAAAGAAGAAGGTGGTCGTCGCAAGAAGAAGAAGAAAACTTCTACTAACGATGATCAAAACCGCGGCGGCCGTAACCAGCGTGGTGGTAAAGGCCGCAACAAAGGTAAACTGGCGAAGCCTGCATCAATGCAGCAAGGCTTCGACAAGACAGCTACTGTTGCGAAAGCTGACGTTGTTATCGGTGAAACCATCGTTGTATCAGAACTTGCTAACAAGATGTCTGTAAAAGGCACAGAAGTTATCAAAGTAATGATGAAGATGGGCGCAATGGCGACGATCAACCAGGTTATCGACCAAGAAACAGCACAACTTGTTGCTGAAGAAATGGGGCACAAGGTAATTCTGCGTAAAGAGAACGAGCTAGAAGAAGCTGTACTGTCAGACCGTGACAGCAATGCAGAAGCAGTACCTCGTGCTCCAGTTGTTACCATCATGGGTCACGTTGACCATGGTAAGACATCGACACTTGACTACATCCGTAAAGCACACGTTGCTTCAGGTGAAGCTGGTGGTATTACACAGCACATCGGTGCATACCACGTTGAAACTGAAAACGGCATGATCACCTTCCTGGATACTCCTGGACACGCGGCGTTTACTGCAATGCGTGCTCGTGGTGCTCAGGCAACAGATATCGTTGTTCTTGTTGTCGCAGCAGACGATGGCGTAATGCCGCAGACAATCGAAGCAATCCAGCACGCGAAAGCGGCGGGTGTACCTCTGATTGTTGCTGTGAACAAGATCGATAAAGAAGACGCGAACCCAGATAACGTTAAGAATGAGCTAGCTCAATACGATGTTATTCCTGAGGAGTGGGGCGGTGAGAACATGTTCGTTCATATCTCTGCGAAACAGGGTACAAACATTGAAGGCCTGCTAGAAACTATCCTTCTACAATCTGAAGTTCTTGAGCTTACAGCGGTAGAAGAAGGCATGGCGTCTGGTGTGGTTGTTGAATCTCGCCTAGATAAAGGCCGCGGTCCTGTTGCCACTGTACTGGTTCAGTCTGGTACTCTAAACAAAGGTGATATCCTTCTTTGTGGTCAAGAGTACGGCCGTGTTCGTGCAATGCGTGACGAGAATGGTCAAGAGATCTTCACTGCGGGTCCTTCTATCCCAGTAGAAATCATCGGTCTGTCTGGTGTACCAGCATCTGGTGACGAAGCGACTGTTGTTCGTGATGAGCGTAAAGCACGTGAAGTTGCAAACTACCGTCAAGGTAAATTCCGCGATGTTAAACTAGCACGTCAGCAAAAAGCGAAACTAGAGAACATGTTCTCTAACATGGCTGCTGGTGAAGTGGCTGAGCTTAACGTGGTACTTAAAGCAGACGTTCAAGGTTCTGTGGAAGCTATCGCAGACTCGCTACGTAAACTTTCTACTGAAGAAGTGAAAGTGAACATCGTTGGTTCTGGTGTTGGTGGTATTACGGAAACAGATGCCGTTCTAGCAGCTGCGTCTAACGCTATCATCCTAGGTTTCAACGTTCGTGCTGATGCAACAGCTCGTCGTGCAGTCGAAACGGAAAACCTAGACCTGCGCTACTACTCAATCATTTACCAATTGATTGATGAAGTGAAACAAGCAATGGGCGGTATGCTTGCTCCAGAATTCAAGCAAGAAATCATCGGCCTTGCAGAAGTACGTGATGTATTTAAGTCACCTAAACTTGGCGCTATCGCGGGTTGTATGGTTACTGAAGGTACTATTAAGCGTAATAACCCTATTCGTGTACTACGTGAGAACGTGGTTATCTACGAAGGTGAACTAGAGTCACTACGTCGCTTTAAAGACGACGTTCAAGAAGTTAAGAACGGCTACGAATGTGGTATCGGCGTTAAGAACTACAATGATGTTCGCGTTGGTGACCAAATCGAAGTCTTCGAGGTTGTTGAAGTTAAACGTACTCTAGACTAATTGACTAACTTTACCGATGGTGAACGTCGGTAATAGGTTGTTGAATACGCCATGGGGGGCTGGAATTTATCCATCCCCCCATTCTTTCTAATAAGAGAAAAGATATGTCAAAAGAATTTAGCCGCACGCAGCGAGTATCGCAGCAGTTGCAAAAAGAACTGGCCATGATCCTACAACGTGAAGTTCGTGATTCACGCTTGGGTATGGTTACTATCTCAGACGTAGAAGTGTCTCGTGACCTTGCGTATGCAAAGGTGTTCGTGACCTTTTTATGTGTGGGTGAACAAACACCTGAGTCATGCTTAAAAGCGCTTCGTGAACACGAAGTTCATATCCGCATGATGCTAGGTAAGCGCATTCGTCTGCGTCTGACACCTGAAATTCGTTTCGAATACGACAACACTTTGGTTGAAGGTATGCGTATGTCTAACCTTGTCAGCGAAGTGGTAAGTGAAGACAAACGTAAGCAGCAAGACGCTGGCCGTGATGGCGAAAACTCGGAAGAGGATAACGCATAATGGCTCGCCGTCGTAAAGGTCGTCCAATTGATGGAGTGATCCTGTTAGATAAACCGACAGGTATTTCATCCAATGATGCGTTACAGAAAGTCAAACGCATCTATTTTGCAGAGAAAGCTGGGCATACTGGCGCTTTGGATCCGCTTGCGACTGGCATGTTGCCAATTTGTCTTGGAGAAGCCACAAAGTTTTCGCAGTTCCTTCTCGATTCGGATAAGCGTTATCGTGTTATTGCCAAGCTAGGCGAGCGCACCAATACGTCGGACTCGGACGGTGAAGTTGTCGAAACTCGCCCAGTTGATGTTGATATGACGAAACTGGAAGCATGTATTGACAAGTTCCGTGGTGAATCGGATCAGGTGCCATCGATGTTTTCCGCGCTCAAGTATCAAGGTAAGCCTTTATACGAATACGCTCGTCAAGGTATTGAAGTCCCGCGTGAAGCTCGCAAGATCACGGTTTATGAAATCATCTTACACCGTTTTGAAGGTGACGAAGTTGAGATGGAAGTGCATTGTTCAAAAGGCACTTATATCCGCACGATAGTTGATGATCTTGGTGAAATGCTTGGTTGTGGTGCACACGTGACTATGCTTCGTCGTACGGCAGTCGCTAACTATCCTTACGAAAAAATGGTGACGCTTGAGCAACTTAATGAATTGCTGGAGCAAGCTCATTCTGATGAAGTGGCGCCACGTGAGGTACTCGACCCATTGCTGTTGCCAATGGACACTGCGGTGGAAGATTTACCGGAAGTGAACCTAAATGCGGAGCAGACAGACTTAGTTCAGCACGGACAGCCTGTGTATGTTCTTGGTGTACCAGAAGGGACGCTACGCATGACCTCTGGTGATGAGCGTACCTTTATTGGTGTTGCGGAATTGAACGATGACGGAAAGGTTGCGCCTAAGCGTCTGGTTGTTTTTCGCGATTAAATAGCGCGGCATAGTAAAAACCGAAGCGTTCGCTTCGGTTTTTTTATGTCTGGTTACTGAACCTGCTCCGCGCTACGCAATAATGCTCTCAGTTGCTCAGCGCGTTTTCGATTGACGCCGAAATCTGAGTATCCCGTGCGGGATTCAGAACGAACTAATAAGGTGTTTCCTTCTATGCGTAATTCAAGATCATCAACAAAGCGCATGATTTTTGATGTGCATTCTATCCTCAAATAGCCTTCTTCTTTTACCGCTGTTTTTGCACCGGGTAATTGAAGTGCCGCATTTTCAATAACGTCGATACTGGCGTGGCTGGTGAGAGTGAACGGAGCGAGTTGGTGTTTTTCTCTGTCGTCTTGCGTGGAAACACAGTTCGGTTTATCACCACATGGTGATGAGGTGCGATCAGTCATAGTTTGGACTCCTTGGCTACAAGCGGATAATAGCATCACGGAAGTGATTAATAGCGCGTGCCTTTTCATTCACAATATCCTTATTGTTATAATCTGAGTGTATTAGTTAAAGAGCTACTATAAAAAAGGGTTGACGCACAAACGTCAACCCAAATTTCATATCAATGGTCATTTATCAGACTTCAAGGTAATCAAGGATTCCTTCTGCAGCTTTGCGTCCTTCATCAATGGCGGTCACGACTAAGTCCGAGCCTCGCACAGCATCCCCACCCGCGAAGATTTTTTCATTGCTGGTTTGATACTGAAACTCTTGTTCAGAAGGCGCTTTTATTCTCCCCCACTGATCGAGTTCCACATCATAAGGTGCTAACCATTCCATCTTATGTGGCTGGAATCCAAACGCCATAATTACAGCGTCTGCTGGCAGAACATGTTCACTCCCTTCAACAGGCTCTGGGCGACGACGTCCGGCTTCATCGGGTTCTCCAAGGGCTGTTTTAACCACTTTCACACCCGACACTTTGCCAGAGGTATCTACTTCGACACCTAAAGGTTGAAGGTTAAACTTAAAGTCGACGCCTTCTTCTTTGGCATTTTTCACTTCTCGACGAGAGCCGGGCATATTGGCTTCATCACGTCGGTAGGCACAAATGACGTTAGAGGCGCCTTGTCGGATTGATGTGCGCACACAGTCCATCGCAGTATCACCACCCCCGAGCACGACCACTTTTTTACCTGCCATATCCACGAACGGTTGTGTGTCTTCCAAGTCCATGACTTTATAGGTGTTGGAAATCAAAAACGGCAGTGCATCGTATACGCCCGGCGCGTCCTCGTTTTCTAATCCAGCTCGCATAGACTTGTATGTTCCGACACCGAGAAAAACAGCATCATAATCATCGAGTAGTTGCTGCATCGCTATATCCTGACCGACTTCAACGTTGAGGCGAAATTCAACGCCCATATCAGTGAAGATGCGGCGGCGATTTTCCATCACGCCTTTTTCCAGTTTGAACGATGGGATGCCAAAAGTGAGTAGGCCACCGATTTCAGGGTAGCGATCGAAAACAACAGGTTTGACGCCATTGCGCACTAAGATATCTGCGGCAGCAAGTCCCGCTGGGCCTGCGCCGATAATGGCCACCTTTTTGTCTGTCCATTCGACCTGTGACATATCGGGTTTCCAGCCCATTTCAAACGCTTTGTCGGTAATGTACTTCTCTATATTACCAATCGTGACAGCACCGAAATCGTTATTGAGGGTACAAGAACCCTCACACAATCGATCTTGTGGGCAGACTCGGCCGCATACTTCTGGCAGGCTATTTGTCTGATGTGATAGTTCCGCTGCTTCAAGAATACGCCCCTCATTGGCCAGTTTCAGCCATTGCGGAATGTAGTTATGCACTGGGCACTTCCACTCGCAGTAAGGGTTACCACAATCGAGACAGCGATCGGCTTGGGCAGTTGCCTGCTGCTTCGTAAAGGGTTCGTAAATTTCGACGAATTCAATCTTACGAACTTTAATCGGTTTCTTCGCAGGATCGACACGTTGTACATCAATAAATTGGTATACGTTCTGGCTCATGATTCAAACATCCTCCATGATTACTGCGCTTGAACGCGAAGTTCTGCGGCACTACGACTTTGGTGACCAAGCAGGGTACGAAGGTCCGCGGCTTTAGGTTTCACCAGATAAAACTTTGGAATCCATTCATCAAAGTTCGCCAGAATATCTTCAGCGTGAACTGAGTTTGTCTCTTCAAGATGCTCTGCAATCAGGCCACGTAAATGTTCCTGATGGATATAGAGATCAGCCAGAGCTAGTGCTTCGACTGATTCATTGTTCACTCGGCCTTGGAAGTCTTCGTTCTTATCAAGAACGTAGGCAAAGCCGCCTGTCATACCTGCACCAAAATTGACTCCGGTTGCCCCAAGAATTGCCACGATACCGCCAGTCATATATTCACAAGCGTTGTCGCCTGCGCCTTCTATGACCGCGATGGTTCCAGAGTTGCGTACGCCAAAGCGCTCACCAGCAGTACCTGCAGCAAATAGTTTGCCACCGGTTGCACCGTACAAGCAGGTGTTGCCAATGATGGTGGCTTCATTACAGCGGAATGCTGTTCCCTGATGCGGTTTGATGACCAACTTGCCCCCAGCCATGCCTTTACCAACATAGTCATTGGCATCACCAGTGAGATACTGCTCTACGCCACCAGCATTCCAGACACCAAATGATTGCCCAGCGGTGCCATCAAGATGTAGCTTAATGGGTGTTGCTGCCAAGCCTTGGTTTCCATAACGTTTCGCAATTTCACCGGATAGGCGCGCACCAATCGAGCGATCGGTATTAATGACGTTGTAGAAGAAGCTAGCGGACTCGCGTGCCTCGACGGCTGAAAGGGCATCATCGATGATCTTCTGGTTCAACTCGGCCTTATCAAACGGTGTGTTAGGTTCTGTCCAAAATAGTGGATGACCTTCCGGTGATACAGGCGCTTCAAGAATATTGCTTAAGTCGAGCTTGGTTTGCTTGGCGGTCATGCCCTCTACTGTCTCAAGCAGTTCAGTACGACCGATGAGATCGGTGAGTTTTTCCACTTCCAGCTCTGCTAGCAAGGCGCGCACTTCATCAGCCAAACCTACAAAGTAATTCATCACTTGCTCAGGTAGACCTTTAAAGAATTCTTTGCGTAGCATTTCGTCTTGAGTGGCGACGCCAGTTGCGCAGTTATTGAGGTGACAAATGCGCAGGAACTTACAGCCCATCGCTACCATAGGGGCTGTTCCAAAGCCGAAGCTTTCAGCGCCGAGTATCGCGGCTTTTACAACGTCTAAACCTGTTTTTAGACCGCCATCCACTTGAAGGCGAATCTTGTGACGAAGCCCGTTAGCCACAAGTGCTTGTTGAGTTTCGGCAAGGCCTAGCTCCCAAGGGCAACCTGCGTATTTTACCGATGTCAGTGGGCTGGCAGCAGTCCCCCCGTCATAGCCTGAGATGGTGATCAGGTCTGCATACGCTTTTGCCACACCAGTGGCAATAGTGCCAACACCAGGTTCAGAAACCAGTTTGACTGATACTAAGGCGTTTGGGTTGACCTGTTTTAGGTCGAAGATCAGCTGAGCTAAATCTTCAATCGAATAGATATCGTGGTGCGGCGGCGGAGAGATCAGCGTGACGCCTTGTACCGAATAACGTAGCTTAGCGATTTCCGCTGTAACCTTATGCCCTGGAAGCTGACCACCTTCACCCGGTTTTGCACCCTGCGCGACCTTGATTTGCAGTACGTCGGCATTGGTTAGGTAATGCGGGGTCACACCAAATCGACCCGAGGCAATCTGTTTAATACGAGAGTTACGCTCTGTACCGAAGCGACGTGGATCTTCGCCACCTTCACCTGAATTTGAATAGCCACCGAGGCGGTTCATTGCAGTTGCCAAAGCTTCATGAGCTTCTGGGCTCAGAGCGCCAATGGACATTGCGGCAGAGTCAAAGCGTTTAAATAGTTCAGTGCTTGGTTCGACCTGTTCTAGTGGTAGCGGCTTCGCAGATTTTTTCAGCGTCATCAAGTCTCGCAACATCGCAACCGGACGTTGGTTTACTTGTTTGGCAAAACTTTGATAATCACCACTCTCACCGGATTTGACGGCCTGTTGCAATGTGCCAACGACATCCGGGTTATAGGCATGATACTCGCCGCCATGGACATATTTCAGTAAACCACCATGTTCAATGGCTTTACGTTTAGCCCAAGCTTTACGTGAAAGGTTAAACAAGTCTTGCTGGAAGTCGTCGAAGCTGGCGCCTTGGATACGAGTCGTGACCCCGCGGAAGCAAAGTTCGACGACATCTTCACTCAGACCCACCGCTTCAAACAGTTGTGAACAACGGTAAGAGGCAACAGTGGATATGCCCATTTTGGACATGATCTTGTAGAGGCCTTTGTTGATGCCATATTGATAGTTTTGCATCACATCGCGGTAGCTTTTTTCAAGCGCACCATCATCAATCAGTTTACCTAAGGCTTCATAAGCCAAATATGGGTAAACCGCTGTTGCACCAAATCCAAGTAGGACAGCAAACTGATGTGGATCGCGAGCAGTGGCTGTCTCGACAATAATGTTGGCATCACAACGAAGATTCTCTTCAATCAAACGTGTTTGCACCGCGCCTACTGCCATCGCCGCAGGAATCGGCAGCTTGCCTTTCACTAACGCGCGATCAGATAAAACCACCAATACAGTCCCTTCACGCACAACATCGACTGCTTGGTCACATAAGTCGTTGATCGCTTGTTTTAGGTCTTTTCTCTCAGGATCGTAATTGATATCTAAGATGGTGTTACGGTAGTGCGCATCAGCCAGTTCGAGCAGTTGCTGCATGTCTGAATAAAGCAGTACCGGCGAATCAAAAGTTACGCGATGAGCGTGCCCGTCGGTTTCGCAGAACACGTTCATTTCTTGGCCAACACTGGTCGCTAATGACATGACGTGTTTTTCACGCAACGGGTCAATCGGTGGGTTGGTGACCTGAGCAAATTTCTGACGGAAGTAGTCGGTAACTAGGCGCTCTTTAGAAGAAAGAACGGCCATCGGGGTATCATCTCCCATAGAGCCAACGGCTTCTTGACCCATATCACCAAGCACTCTAAGGACTTGATCGACTTCTTCGTTTGTCATAGCGAATTGCTTCTGATAGGTCTTGAGCAAATCGCTGTCAAAATTGCGCTCACCTACCTGATCTTCAGGCAATTGAGCAAATGGTGTGAGCTTATGGACGTTGTTGTCCATCCACTCTTTATATGGGTGGCGACCTTTTAGATCGTTATCAATTTCACTTGATTGCCACAATTTCCCGCGGCGTGTGTCAACGACCAACAATTCGCCCGGTCCAACACGGCCTTTTTCTGCCACTTCGTCGGGGGCGTAATCCCAGATACCCACTTCTGACGCCAGCGTGATGAGCTGATCTTTGGTGATCACATAACGAGCTGGGCGCAGGCCATTACGATCTAGGTTACACGCTGCATAACGACCATCAGACAATACGATGCCGGCAGGGCCATCCCATGGCTCCATGTGTTTAGAGTTGAAGTCATAGAACGCACGCAAGTCCGGATCCATATCCGGGTGGTTCTGCCATGCAGGCGGCACCAGCATTCTCATCGCGCGGAAGACGTCCATCCCCCCCGCGAGGAAAAGATCGAGCATATTGTCAAGACTGGAAGAATCAGAGCCCGTTTCGTTAACAAATGGAGCTGCCGTTTGCAGATCAGGCAGTAGTGGCGAAGCGAATTTGTATGCACGAGCGCGTGCCCACTGGCGGTTGCCTTCAATGGTGTTGATTTCACCATTGTGTGCCAGATAGCGAAACGGTTGAGCAAGCGGCCAACGTGGTTGGGTATTTGTTGAAAAACGCTGGTGGAACAAGCAAATAGCCGATTCCATGCGTAAATCTGCAAGATCGAGGTAAAAGCGTGGTAAGTCTGCAGGCATACACAGACCTTTATATACAATCACCTGTGTGGACAGGCTGCAGATATAAAAATCACTGTCTTGTGTGATTTGCTTTTCTATGCGACGGCGTGCGATATACAAACGACGCTCAATGTCGCGCTCACGCCAGCCTGCTGGAGCTGAAATGAACACTTGTTGAATGTTAGGTAACGAATCCAGTGCGATCGGGCCTAAAACATCTGAGTTGGTCGGCACGTCACGCCAACCCGAAACGGTTAGTGTTTCCTGAGCTAACTCTTTATTGATGATGTCTTTAGCGGATTGTGCTTTGACTGGGTCTTGGCTGAAAAACATCATACCTACAGCGTATTGCTTACCGAGGTTGAAGCCGTTTTCTTCAGCGATGAGGCGTAAATATGAGTCGGGCTTTTGTAATAGAAGACCACAACCATCACCGGTTTTACCATCAGCGGCGATACCGCCTCGGTGGGTCATGCGATCCAATGCCGAAATTGCTGTACGAACCAGTTTGTGACTTGGTTGTCCTTCCATGTGGGCGATCAAACCAAATCCACAGTTGTCTTTTTCAAGACTAGGATCATATAAAGCCATTGCAATTCTCCCTTTGCTTCTCTGTCTTCCAGACAGAACTACCAACATTAAAAGGGTTGGTATTTATGACTAACTATGCTTTCAAATTGTTAAATTCTGCATAAATATACACAAAATCTTTTGTTATTATTTTACAAAATAAGACGAAATCATTTTCATCGACTTCACAACGTATAGCTTATGATAGAAAAGGTCAAGTTTTTGGTGAAATATCACGTCAATGTTCGATTTACCAAGCAATAACCTAGAAAAGTACTTATATATCATATGTATAGGTTTTTGATTGTTACATTTTTGCAACAATTGAATTCGGTGGATATAAAAAAGACCAGCACAATGTGCTGGTCAAGATGGAAAGTTTGGAAGGATTGATTAGTTATTCGTTTGATACCCAGAATCATTCATTGTTGCCTGATTCTGGGGTTCATTCGGTTTACGCTGATAGCATCAATGAATCGGCTTTAGCTTCAAGATGAGTTCCACCCATTAGGTAAGCATCGATCGCACGCGCGCACTCTCGACCTTCATTGATACAGCGTACGACTAATGATTGGCCTGTACGCATATCACCAGCAGCAAATACGCCTTTTTGGTTAGTAGCAAAACCTTGAGTTGCTACGTTACCGCGATCATCCAGCGAGATATCCAGTTGTGCAAGCACACCAGTTGGTTCTGGGTGAAGGAAGCCCATCGCTAGAAATGCCATATCACACGGGATTACACGCTCGCTGCCTTCTACTTCATTGAAGTTTGGACGCTCACCTGGCTTCGCTTCTTGCCATACGATGTCTGCAATACGTAGACCCGTTACCTGACCTTGGTCGTTGCCGATGAATTCTTTGGTTAAGATATTCCAATGGCGATCGACACCTTCCTCGTGTGACGTCGAGGTGCGCATAATCATTGGGTATTGTGGCCAAGGCATGTTTGCTGGGCGCTTCTCCGGTGGAATCGGCATGATTTCAACTTGAGTGATGCTTGCTGCGCCATGACGGTTAGAAGTACCCACACAGTCAGAACCAGTATCACCGCCACCAATGACGACAACGTGTTTGCCTTTCGCGTGGATCTCTTCGGTCTTAAGATCCATGTCGTTGGCGCGACGGTTGTTTTGACCCAGGAATTCCATCGCGAAGTGAACACCTTTTAGATCACGGCCTGGAACAGGTAAATCACGTGGCACTGTCGAGCCACCTGTCAGTAGAACTACATCAAACTCTTGACGTAGTTGCTGGGCATTCACATCAACACCAACATGTTGGTTGACTTTGAATTCGATGCCAGCGTCTGCCATCAAGTTGATCTTACGATCAATCACGTCCATGCCCAGTTTGAAATCTGGGATACCAAAACGTAGCAGGCCACCGACTTTTTCATCACGTTCGAATACCGTCACGGAATGGCCAGCGCTGTTTAGCTGCTCAGCAGCGGCTAGACCAGAAGGACCTGAGCCGATGATTGCCACTGTTTTTCCAGTTCGAGAACGCGGTGTTTTTGGTTTAGCGTATCCTTCACGATACGCCGTTTCTACGATGGTTTTCTCGATATTACAGATAGTGATTGGGTCTTGGTTGATGCCAAGTACACAAGCACTTTCACATGGAGCAGGGCAAACACGACCAGTAAACTCTGGGAAGTTATTCGTCGAGCTTAGAATGTTCCATGCTTCTTCCCAGCTATCACGATAAACCGCGTCGTTAAACTCAGGGATGATGTTACCGATAGGGCAGCCGTTATGACAAAACGGCACACCACAATCCATACAACGAGAAGCTTGAGTATTGATCTTGTCACCAAACTCTTCGTTCAGAACAAACTCTTTGTTGTTCTTGATACGTTCCGCTGGGTCGATCTTCTGTGGCAGTTCACGACCATGCTCTAAAAATCCAGTAGGCTTACCCATTATACGGCCTCCACTTGAGTTTCGTTTCCTTGAGACTGTGCTTCAGCTTTACGCTTTTGAAGAACCGCTTTGTAGTCACGCGGCATTACCTTAACCATAGAGGCTAGGCTTGCTTCAAAGTTGTCTAGGAAAGACTGAGCGACTTCACTTCCTGTGAATTGAACATGCTTAGTTAGCATGTCGAGTAAGAGATCTCTGTCTTCTTGCTCGATTGGATCTAGGTCTACTAGCTCTGGGTTCAGCTTTGACTCAAAGTCACCTGATTTATCCCATACGTAAGCCACGCCGCCACTCATACCTGCGGCAAAGTTACGACCTGTTGAACCAAGGATAATTGCTGCACCGCCAGTCATGTATTCACAACCGTGGTCACCGACGCCTTCTACTACTACTTTCGCGCCTGAGTTACGAACACAGAAACGTTCACCAGCCATACCGCGAATGAAAGACTCACCCGAAGTTGCACCGTAGAAACACACGTTACCAACCACGATGTTGTCTTCCGCGACAATGCTTGATTTCGCATCTGGGTAAAGTACTAACGTACCGCCAGATAAGCCTTTACCCCAGTAGTCGTTCGCGTCGCCTTCTACTTCGAACTTCACGCCCTTAGCTAGGAATGCACCAAATGACTGACCCGCAGAACCTTTGAACTTCACGTTCATTGGCTGAGGTAGACCTGCATCTTTGTACACTTTCGAGATTTCGTTCGACAACATGGTACCTGCAGAGCGGTCTGTGTTGACGATAGGGAACTCGGCCTTCACCGCTTCGCCTTTCTCGAGTGCAGGAATCGCTGCGTGAATCAGCTTACGGTCTAGCACTTCTTCTAGGTTGTGGTTCTGTTGAGCTTGGTTGAATATACCATCAGCTTCACGTGGTCGCTCAACGTGGAGAACAGGAGACAGATCTAGGTTCTTGTATTTCCAGTGAGAAACGTCTTGGCGAATCTTCAGCTTCTGACCTTGACCGACCATCTCATCGATAGTGCGGAAACCAAGTTCAGCCATGATTTCACGCAGACCTTGTGCCATGTATTGGAAGAAGGTTACGACGTCTTCTACGCGACCATCAAAGCGCTCACGAAGCGTCTTGTTTTGAGTCGCGATACCGACAGGACAGGTGTTCTTATGACACTTACGCATCATGATACAACCTTCAACCACCAATGCTGCGGTTGCCACGCCCCATTCTTCTGCACCAAGTAGTGTTGCCACTGCAAGGTCGCGAGGTGTCTTCATCTGACCATCCGCTTGAACCACGATACGGTTACGCAGACCGTTCTTCAGTAGCGTTTGATGTGTTTCTGCCAAACCAAGTTCCCAAGGTAGACCTGTATGACGGATTGAAGACATTGGTGATGCACCAGTACCACCGTCGAAACCTGCGATTAGTACAACGTCCGCTTTCGCTTTCGCTACACCAGAAGCGATCGTACCTACGCCTGCTTCCGATACCAGTTTCACGTTTACGCGGCCAGCGCGGTTCGCGTTCTTCAAGTCGTAGATAAGCTGAGCCAAATCTTCGATTGAGTAGATATCGTGGTGTGGCGGTGGAGAGATAAGACCGACGCCCGGAGTTGAGTGACGCGTTGCACCGATCCAGTCGTCTACTTTATCGCCTGGTAGCTGACCACCTTCACCTGGTTTCGCACCTTGAGCCATCTTGATTTGTAGCTCATCAGCGTTGGTTAGGTAGTAAGAGGTTACGCCGAAACGACCTGAAGCCACCTGCTTGATTGCAGAGCGTTCCCAATCGCCGTTGTCTTTGCGCTCGAAACGCATTGGGTCTTCACCACCTTCACCAGAGTTCGATTTCGCGCCAAGGCGGTTCATCGCAACAGCCAGTGTGGAGTGTGCTTCGTAAGAAATAGAACCGAATGACATTGCACCCGTCGCGAAGCGTTTCACGATGCTTTCAATTGGCTCGACTTCGTCGATAGAGATAGAACCGGCTGGGTTCTTAATGAACTCAAGTTGGCTACGAAGGGTTACCGCGTTGTCGCCTTGCTTATCTACTGCTGTCGCGTACTGTTTGAACTGATCGTAGTTCTTGTTGCGCGTAGACTCTTGCAGTAGAGAAATGGTTTCTGGGTTGAATAGGTGCTTCTCACCACGCTGTTTCCATTGGTAAACACCACCAACATCCAGCATTTGAATTGGGATTTCACGTTGTGGGTAACCGATGCGGTGACGGATCAGCACTTCTTTGGCGATATCATCAAGGGTGAGACCTTGGATACGAGAAACCGTACCTGTGAAGTATTTGTCTACAACAGACTTATGGATACCCAAGGCTTCGAAGATTTGCGCACCATGGTACGACTGTAGCGTAGAAATACCCATCTTCGAGAAGATCTTCAGAAGACCGCCATTGATCGCTTTACGGTAGTTGTTGAACAGATCGCGAGGGTTCGCTTCTGGATCCAACTTCTTCGTACGTTGAAGTTCAATGATGGTTTCAATCACTAGGTAAGGGTTAACCGCATTCGCACCGTAACCAAGTAGCGTTGCAAAGTGGTGCGTTTCACGCGCGTCACCGGTTTCAACCACGATGTCACACTTCGCACGTAGGCCTTTACGGATCAAGTGATGGTGCACTGCACCAACTGCCAGCATTGCTGGGATCGCCGCATGGTTTGAGTTCACTGCACGGTCAGTTAGTAGGATGATTGAGTAACCATCGATAACCGCGTCTTCTGCGTATTGGCAGATACGTTTTAGTGCGCGCTCAAGCTTGCCTTGATCTTCATTGGCTTGGAACACGATATCCAGTGTCTTCGCTTGTAGGTGCTCGTTATCGATCGCACGCAATTTCTCAAGCTCAGAGTTCGCCAGAACAGGCGATTCCAATTCAACTTTCTGACAGTGAAGTGGTGTTTCAGTCAGAAGGTTTTGGTCTTTACCCAAGTAAGTGTTCAGCGACATAACCATGCGCTCACGGATCGGGTCGATCGGTGGGTTGGTTACCTGTGCGAACAGTTGCTTGAAGTAGTTTGAAAGGTGCTGAGACTGATGAGATAGAACCGCAAGAGGCCAGTCGGCACCCATTGCTGATAATGGTTCTTTCGCGTCATTCGCCATTGGAACGATGATTTCGTTCACTTCTTCAGTGCTCACACCGAAAGCTTGCTGACGATGCAGCAAACGCTCTGGAGAAGGTTGGCTGAACTGGTTGCTCGCATCTGGCAGCTTCTTCAAGCTCAGTAGGTTTTCTTCTACCCACTTCTCGTAAGGCTGTGCCGTTGCAATGGTGTCTTTCACTTCTTCATCAGAGATGATGCGACCTTGCTCTAGGTCTGCAACGAAGATACGACCTGGTTGTAGACGACCACGGAACTCTACGTTCTCTGGTTCAATATCTACAACACCAGATTCAGATGCCATCACTAGGAAGTTATCTTTGGTCACTGTGTAGCGAGAAGGGCGCAGACCGTTACGGTCTAGTGTCGCACCAACTTGAACACCATCAGTAAAACATACTGAAGCAGGACCATCCCATGGTTCCATGATGTTCGCGTGGTACTGATAGAACGCGCGACGTTTAGGATCCATGTTTTTGTTTTCTTTCCATGCTTCCGGGATCATCATCATCAATGCGTGTGGCAGGCTACGACCAGAAAGAACTAGGAGCTCAAGTGCCATGTCAAAGTTAGATGAATCCGAGCTGCCTTCCTGACAGATTGGAAGAAGCATGTCGATTTCAGCCTGAGTAAACAGGTCTGATTCTAGGATTGCTTCACGAGCTTTCATCCAGTTCAAGTTTCCGCGAACTGTATTGATTTCACCGTTGTGTGCGATGTAACGGAAAGGCTGTGCAAGACGCCATTTCGGGAAGGTGTTGGTGGAGAAACGAGAGTGCACAAGTGCTAGTGCAGTCACCATGGTCGGGTTTTGCAGATCAAGGAAGTACTGAGGTACTTGCTCGGTCGTTAACTGACCTTTGTACACCAATGTCTTGTAAGACATGGAGTTAATGTAGAAGTCGTCACCAATGTTCGAAACGCTTTCTAGGCAAACACGCACAGTGTAGTTACGAAGCACGTACAGTTTACGTTCAAGCTCTTCAGGTGTGATGCCAGGGCCACCAGAGATAAACACATGCTCAAACTGAGGTTCTGTGCTTAGTGGGTCTGCACCGATCATAGAGTTATCGGTTGGCAATACGCGGTAGCCGATAACTTCAAGATCTAGACGTTGTGCGTTACGTTCTAGAATGTCACGGCATTGTTCGCGTTTGTACTCGTCTTTCGGGAAAAGAACGACACCAACACCATACTTTTCAAACGAAGGCAGTTTAATGCCTAACTTAACGGCTTCTTCTAATAGGAATTCATGAGGTTTTTGTAGCAAGATACCCGCACCATCACCGCTGCATGGGTCACAACCTTGACCACCACGGTGTTCCATTCGTGCCAGCATATCCAATGCTTGAGTTACTACTTCGTGCGATTTACGGTTTTTGAGGTGAGCAACAAAACCGATACCACAAGCGTCATGCTCCAGTTCAGGAGTATACAGACCCTGTGAACTTTGCTCTCTATCTACCATAGATACATCCTTCCAGTTCAGTAGACGCAAATGTACTAGCCGATACTAGTTTTGCGTCCAGTCCTTTATTTTTATGATTCGCAGCCTGCCTAGGTTGGCGACTTTGATTCCATTCCGTATCTCGCAGGAAAAATATTGCGAGAAAAACAATCCTTGGTGAAATCCATGTTTTTTGTATCACAATCTAGTGATTTATATAGGTGGGAGCTGGAAAACACCGATGTTTTAGCAACTAAATATGTAATTTATTACACAAATAAAACTAAAATCTGAAATTATCCTACAATTTTGTCAGGATGAATTGCAATCAAAATTCGAGTTAGCAGAGTACTTTTTTAGCCGTTGTTATAGGTATTATGTTTAACTTTTGCTTAACAATTGAGTTTTGTTCTCCATTTTGTGCATGTTTATTGACTTTGAATAACTTCCTTTCTGTTTTAAATCGCTAGATTTTCACCTCCAAATTTTTCATTGCTGTAATTTAATTACATTAATGGAAATGATATTCATTATTGTTTGTGTTGTGAAAAAACTATGCAGTTACATGAGCTGGTTAATACGATTGGACAAGATCTTCAGCGTCGTTATGGCGAGAGAGTCCACAAACTGACGTTACATGGCGGTTTTAGCTGCCCAAATAGAGATGGCACCATAGGTCGAGGGGGATGTACTTTCTGTAATGTTGCATCGTTTGCAGACGAAGAAACTCAGACAAAGAGTATTCTTGAACAACTTAAAGATCGTGCAGGGGAAGTACATAGGGCTAAGAAGTATTTAGCTTACTTTCAAGCATATACCAGTACGTATGCTGAAGTTCAGACTCTGAAGAGTATGTACGAGCAGGCAATAAAAACGGCCGATATTGTGGGCCTGTGTGTTGGTACACGGCCAGATTGTGTGCCTGATGCTGTATTGGAGTTGCTGTCTGGTTATGTACGAGAAGGTTTCGAGATCTGGCTAGAGCTCGGTCTTCAGACTGCGAACAATGATACCCTGAAGCGTATAAATCGCGGCCATGATTTTAATTGTTATGCTAGCATCGCCAAACGAGCGAGAGCTTTAGGTATTAAAGTCTGTACCCACTTGATAGTTGGCCTACCGAAAGAAACTCACCAAGATAACATTGATACGATGCGTAAAGTTATTGATGTTGGAACTGATGGGATCAAACTTCACAGTTTGCACATTGTTGAAGGTAGTACCATGGCTAAAGCTTGGAAGGCAGGCAAGCTTAATGCTCCCTCTCTGCAGCAATATGTGGATACTGCTAGCGCAATGATCCGCATGACACCACCCGAGATTGTGTTTCATCGGGTTTCATCGGCAGCCCGGCGCCCAACTCTGCTTGCCCCTTTATGGTGTGAAAATCGTTGGTTAGCAATGACGAAAATTGGCGATGCGCTTAAGCATGAAGGTGCACAAGGTTCATCCATTGGTCATCCTTTTGTGTATGTAAAACCAACAATAAATACAGAAAACTCATCAATAAGCTGATATCTTTTGTAACCTTAGTATTAGGTTAATAGATATAGAGCATTAGAATGGAGCAGGTGTTTTACTGGTTATGGGATACATCCCATGGACATGGTTTTGACCTTGTAGTCATTTTACTCTTTGTCGTGCTGTCTGCGCTTGTTTACTCACAATTGCAAAAACACATAGAGTTGTTGGTTCAAGATGCACCTACAGCTTTGATTCTGGTTGAAGCGCAGTCCGGGAAACTCCTTCTTTCTAACAAGAACGCAATGCAGTTGTTGGCTATCCGACGAGTAGGTAAGTCCTTTCTTTTGCCAGATACGGTTTCGCGAGAGTTTTTGTTGTCCACTATTAGTCAGTTTGCAGGGGAAGGGTTCAATCGTTTCCCGATAGAGTGGAGCATCTCTAAAAATACCCGAATAAAAGTGGATATTAGTGGGCGTAAAACCGTTTATCGAGGGCGCATTTCCTGGCTACTGTATGTTTCCTCTCACCAAGCATCTCACGATGAAATGGTACGTGAAATTCAATCACTCTCTGTAGTTCGCAGTGCTTTGGATAACTTAGCTGAGCTGGTTTTCATCAAAAATAATGAAGGTGAACTGATTTCGACAAACCGAGCCTTCGAACGCTTTTGGGGGGAGCGTGCGCAAGAGGGGAGTGCCGATATCAAAGGTGTTGTGAAAGGACGGGCAAACAAACGCCGTTGGACAACGGATGCCGATGGCCGTAGCTGCTTACTTGAAACCTATCAGAATATATTGATTTCCTCTACCGGGGAAACTATGGGTAGTATCGGCATCAGTCATGATGTGACGGATTGGCACAACATGCAGCAAAACTTGCGCGATGAAATGGAAAAGCGCCGTGATACTGAAGTCGCTTTGGCTCAGCGTGATACTATTTTGCAGAATATCCTCGAGTCGAGCCCTGATTCTATCGGTATCTTCAATGAAAACATGGTGTATCAAGCGTGTAATCAGCCTTTTGTCCGAGCGCTCGGTATTTCCGATGTTGATGAGCTTATTGGTAAACGACTGCAAGATGTCATCCCCGATGATGTATATAGCCGTTTGTCGGAAACGGATCAAAAGGTGCTATACGAAGGAAAGTCATTGCGCTATATCGATAAAGCAATTAACAGCAATGGCGAATTTACTTGGTATGACGTTGTTAAATCTCCTTTCCGCGATCCTGCTTCAGGAACTAATGGTGTGTTAATTATGGCGAGGGATGTCTCTGAACGTTATCTTGCCGCACAAAAACTGGAAGAGGCAAACCTAGAGCTAGAGCGCCTGAGCTTTATTGACAGCTTGACACAAATTTCTAATCGGCGCCGTTTTGACGAACAACTCTCTACTCTGTGGCCTTTGCATGTCCGTGAACGTCAGCCTCTGAGTATTATGCTCTGCGATATCGATTACTTTAAAGGTTTCAATGACTTCTATGGTCATCAGGAGGGTGATGAAGCGTTGATGAAAGTCGCAGGTGTCTTTAAAGCGGTCTTATCACGCACCAGTGACTGCGTCGCTCGGTATGGCGGCGAAGAGTTTGGTTTTATTTTGCCGAACACAACGGCAGAAGGCGCACAGCAAGTGGCGGATAAGATTCATGATGAAATCGCTAGTTTGGCTCTGGAGCACAAAGCTTCTGAAGTCTCAACGGTGTTAACCGTGAGTATTGGTCTAGTGACCATGATCCCGCAGCCTTATGACAATAGTGAGAGTCTCATTGCTCTAGCCGACAGTGCGTTGTATCAAGCTAAGGCCAATGGGCGCAATCAGACTTGTGTTCATCACACATCCGAGAATTAACCCGCCAAGACTTTCGGTTCTCTTAGCCGCGCGTATCGAAAACAGGTAATATTTACCTATTCTTATCGCACGGAGCGCCTAATGAAACCTATAAAAAACCTCGCTCAGTATTATGTCGATCTTTTGGTCAAGCTTGGCATTTTGCGTTTCTCTATTCTTCTTGCTTTGGCTCTTGTCGCATTGGCCGTTGTAGTTCAGGTTGGCATTACCTTGGTGCTAAGTGGACATGTCGATGACATAGACATTGTTCGCTCAGTGTTTTTCGGTCTATTGATTACGCCATGGGCTGTTTACTTCCTTTCTGTCGTGGTTGATCAGCTTGAGGAATCCCGCCAGCGATTATCCAAGTTAGTCTCTAAGCTCAAAGATATGCGCTCACGAGATCAAGAGCTGAACCATAAACTGCAGCAGAACATCTCAAAGCTGAACCAAGAGATTGAAGAAAGGATTAAGGCAGAAGAAGCCCGTGAAGAAGCGATGAAAGATCTCGAGAATGAGGTTTATCAGCGTGAGCGAACTCAGCTAGAGTTAGCTGAGCGAACGGCTTTACTACGATCTTTCATTGATGCCTCTCCGGATCTTATTTATTACCGTAACGCAGATGGCGTTTTCTCAGGCTGTAACCGCGCAATGGAAGAGTTGACTGGTAAAAAAGAGAACCAGCTTGTCGGTCTGACACCATGGGATGTTTACAGTAAAGAAGTCGCTCAACAGATTGTCGATACGGATGAAAAAGTCTTTGCCGATAATCAAGCATTAACATACGAACAGTGGCTTGAATATCCAGATGGGCACAAAAATTATTTTGAGTTACGCAAAGTGCCTTTCTATAGCAAAGATGGCCGCCACCTTGGACTGGTGGGCTTCGGCCGCGATATCACTGAGCGCAAACGCCACGAAGAATCGTTGAAAAAAGCCAGTCGCGATAAGACCACCTTTATTTCAACCATTAGCCACGAACTGCGCACACCGCTTAATGGAATTGTCGGATTGAGCCGCATGCTGTTGGATACTCAGATGACGGATGAGCAGCGCAATCACATGCAAACTATTAATGTCAGCGCGATTACCCTAGGTAATATCTTCAACGATATTATTGATATGGATAAGTTTGATCGCCGCAAACTGGAGCTGTTCCCTTCTTCGCTGAATTTTGAAGAGTTTGTAGCGGAAATGGAAAGTATCTCTGCCTTGATGGCTTCTCAGAAGGGGCTGCGATTTGATCTGGAGCGATTAAGCGATCTGCCTACTGCTATCGATGTCGATGCAACAAGGCTACGTCAGGTGTTGTGGAATCTGATCAGTAATGCGATGAAGTTCACCAAAGAAGGTGGCGTCGTAATGACCGTAGAAGCTGAAGTCGACGAAGAGTATGCCAACATCACGATGGAAATCGAAGACAGTGGTATTGGGATCCCTGAAGCGGAATTAGACAAGATCTTTGCGATGTATTATCAGGTCAAATCGGGTAAAGATAATCTACATGCCGTTGGTACTGGGATTGGTCTTGCGGTGTCTAAGCAGTTGATCAAGATGATGGATGGGGATATTACGGTCAGTAGTGAAGAAGGCTTTGGTAGTACCTTTACGGTGACCATTCATGTCCCACTCTCTGTGGTCGAAGAAGAGCCTGAAGTGTTTCCGGCTGAGCGTAAGGAACTCAATATCTTCATGGTTGAAGATATTGAGCTGAATATTACTGTCGCTCGCTCGTTACTTGAGAGTATGGGGCATGAAGTTAGCGTGGCAATGACGGGGCAAGATGCTATCGAAATGTTTGATCCGGAGATCTATGATCTGGCTTTCCTCGATATACAGCTTCCGGATATGACAGGTTTTGATGTTGCTGAATTTTATCGTAAAACTTATAAAGATTTGCCGCCTTTGGTCGCCCTTACAGCCAATGTACTGAAGAATAAAAATGAGTATCTTGAAAAAGGCATGGACGATGCGATTAGCAAACCACTATCGGTGACCGCGGTTCAGGAAGTGATTGCCAAGTTTACTTCGGATGAAGATTATCAACAGCCAGAGCCTGTCACTGTGGTGGAAAGTTCAGAAGGCAATGACTTGTTTAGTCGAGTTCTAGATCTGGATATGTTGGAGTCCTACGTAGGGATCGTCGGCTCACAGCCTGTGCTGGATAGCATTGAAATGTTTGAAAATATGATGCCTGAATACGTCGAAGTGCTGAATTCCAATATGACGGCAAAACATCAAGAAGGCATTGTTTCTGAAGCGCACAAGATTAAAGGTGCAGCGGGTTCTATTGGCCTTAAGCACATTCAGAAAGTTGCTCAGAAAGCACAGTCACCGGATTTACCCGCTTGGTGGGAAAACATCGATGACTGGGTTGAAGAAATAAAGAATGAATATCAGAATGATATTCAGACTCTGAAAGAGTGGTTGGCTCAAAGGTGATAACAATGAAAAAAATAGCATTAGTAGCGCTGGGCGCAGCGCTTTTAGCTGGGTGTTCAACCGCGCCAGTCGGTTGGGAGCAAGACAACCAGACCGAGGTTGAAGACGCGACGGTTAGTTTAAAGAGTAATCTTTGGCTGAATAAAATGCCGACCTTAGGTGAAGTGCAAGATCAAACGCTTCATGGTGCCCTGTATCTGCAGTCAGACAAAGTGTTGCCAGCGACTCTGGAAGTGGAGAGCATCTCAATTAAGCAGGGAGAAGATAGCTGGATTATTGATGGTGATTTACTCGACTTACGCACTCATAATCAAAGCCATTGGGAAGTTGCCTTTGTGTGGCAATTCGCGGTGGATGCAGACAAGCCAGTCGATGTCGCATTGATGCTTAAGAACGGCGACAAAGTAGAGTGGCTAGTAGAAAAAGATGTGGTGATAGACACCGTATACTAGTTACTGAGTTAGCCAAGAATGAAAAAAGGTTGATGCGAAAGCATCAACCTTTTTACTTTTCAGTGTTAGCTGTTAGCTGTTAGCTGTTAGCTGGGGCTTCTTTGAGGCCTGCGTTGATATCTAGGATATCTTGCTCACTCAACGTGCCGACAGCTTGACGAAGCTGCAACACACTTAGGATGTAATCGTAACGTGCGTTAGATAGGTTCTTGTTTGCATCGTACAAGTTACGAGTAGAGTCAAGAACGTCGACGATAGTACGGGTACCTACATCGAAGCCTGCTTCTGTTGCTTCTAAAGCAGATTTAGCCGAAACCACAGTTTGCTCATAAGCGCGTAGTGCACCAATCGAAGCACTGATGTTGTTGTTAAAGGCGCGCACGTCTTTAACGACACTACGGTAAGTAGCTTCTAAATCTTGGCTTGCAGCAACATAGTCAAACTCTGCTTGTTTAGTCAGGGAGGTTGTTGAACCACCTGTGTAAAGAGGCACCGAAAGGTTTAGGCCGACATTGAAGCCGTCTGAATCAAAATCCCCAGAGCTAGGTGTACTATTCATTTGCTCTGCGAGCGTATAGTTGCCATCTAAGGTCAATGAAGGTAGGTGCCCTGAGCTCTGCAGAGAAATATTATCTTTAGCAATATCCTGCGCGATGCGTGATGAAAGTAAGCTTAAGTTCTTCTGTTGTGCTTCTTCCACCAAAGCGTCAACAGGGGCATCTGTCTTGCTCGCTGAGAAACGTGCAATATCTAATATATTCAGATTCGTGTGCTCTAAGCCTGTAATTTCACGCAAGCCTTCGTAGCTGTTGATCAAATCATTCTGTGCTAGTACTTCATCTGCTAACACTGAGTCGTACTGTGCTTGTGCATCATGTACGTCAGTGATTGCTGACAAACCAACTTCAAAACGTTGCTTAGTTTGCTCTAATTGGCGGCCTACCGCGGCTTTTTCTGCCTGAACAAACACTAGGTTATCCTGGGCCTTTAGTACATCAAAGTAGGCTGTCGCTACTCGCAAGATAAGAGCTTGCTGTGCTGCTGCATAAGTGGCGTCAGCTCTACGAGCGGTTTTTTCTGCTGTATCTAGCGTTATCCAACTGGAACGTTTATATAGCTCTTGGGTAAAGCCAACAGCCGCATTCCACGCGTCAGAATCGTTTGTCTCGCTGTTACGCTCACCTCGGTTTATGTCATAAGCTGCGGTTAAGCTGATTTGAGGTAGCAAGGTGGCACGGCTAGAAGTCACCGCTTCAAATGCAGAATCGCGGGTAGCTGCTGCGCTAAGTAATGTTGGGTCGTTTTCTTTTGCTTGGTTATAAATTTCCGTCAGTGTGTCAGCAAAAGCGTTGGTGCTTAAGCTGCCTAATGCTGCACTGATAAATAGTGGAAGCAGTTTTTTCATAGGTCCTATTCCTGCCAAAATATGAAAAAGGTGACTCATCGAGAGTTTAACTCATACTGATGCTAATTCACGCAAAACTTTGCAAATTTTTACACTTAACTATCCACTTGTGCAATATATTTTATTCATCAATTTAACTCAGAATACAAAATTTGTATAAAAAGTTGAGCCATGTCCTTGGAAGTTAAGCTTTTGTCTGAGTAAACTATAAGATTCACTCACTGAGGTGCCAAATGCAACTATCTGACAATCAACAAAGTGAATTTACTCCACAAGATGTAGAAATTATCTCAAAAGAAATTCTATTTAAGGGCTTTTTTAGGATGATTAAGTATCGCTTCCGACATAAATTGTTCGAAGGCGGTTGGAGTGAGGTGATTGAGCGGGAGATGTTTGAGCGTGGTCATGCTGCTGCGTTGCTACCGTATGACCCGGTGAGTGATCAGGTCGTGCTGATTGAGCAAATCCGTGTCGGTGCTTTGGAGCACGCCCATCCATGGCAGCTGGAAATCGTTGCGGGCATTATTGATACCGATGAATCACCAGAGCAAGTAGTGCGCCGTGAAGCCTCTGAAGAGGCAGGGATCTCGGTTGAGGAGTTAACTAAAGTCACATCTTATTATCCGTCCTCAGGTGGGTGCTCAGAAAAGCTGGATGTATACGTGGGAAAAGTGGATGCTTCAACCGCTCACGGAATTCATGGTTTAGACTATGAAGGTGAGGATATTCGAGTTCATGTGGTGAGCCGTGAGACGGCTTATCAATGGGTTGTTGAAGGTAAATTTGAAAATGGCGCTTCGATTATTGCACTGCAATGGTTGCAGCTAAACCACCAATCGTTAAGAGAACAATGGCACAAGTAGCAGTAAAAAAGCCGTATCATGTTGATTTATCAGATTTGATGCGGACTTATGAAACCAATTACGCCAAGCTCAATGCTTTGCTTCCTCATCGGGCAAAGGTGGGCGACGTGCGCTGCTATCAGGCCGCCAATATGACCTATCAAATTCAAGTGGGCGAAGTCACAAAGTACACAACTTTGGTCGATATTTGTCAAAGTGATGATATCCCGGTATTTCCATTACCAAAAATGTCTGTCAGGCTCTACCACGATGCTCGCGTTGCAGAAGTGTGTGAATGTGAGCACCTAAAAAGAGTCAACGCTCGATACGAGTACCCCAATGACAAGATGGTTCAACAAGATGAAAAAGTGCAACTGAACCGCTTTTTAGGGGATTGGTTATCTTTTTGTTTAAGGCATGGTATCAGCCGGACGCCGATCAATATTTAGGTTTTTAGTTTTGAAAGTAACGTCATGCTCATCCGATGGCAGCATTAGACTGCTACAGATTACAGATACGCACCTGTTTGAAGCAACAGATGGCAGCTTGTTGAGTGTAAATACTGCTGACAGCTTTAATGCGGTGGTTGACGCTATTGTCGAAGAGAGCCCCGCTTATGATGCAGTGTTGGCAACGGGGGATATCTCCCAAGATCATAGCGAAGTGTCCTACCAGCGTTTCGAGCAGGGCATCGTACCTCTTAAGAAAAAATGCTTCTGGTTACCAGGTAATCATGATTTTAAACCGAGTATGAATTCGGTGATCCCTTCTCAGCAAATTCAGCAAATTGACCATGTCTTATTGGGTGATACATGGCAAATGATCATGTTGGACTCCCAAGTTGTGGGCGTCCCGCATGGCAGGTTAAGTGATAAGCAGCTGAACTTACTGGAAGAAAAATTATCGCAGTACCCTGAGCGATATACCTTGATTTTGTTGCATCACCATCCGTTGCTGGTAGGTAGTGCATGGTTGGATCAGCATACCTTGAAAGATTCAGATGATTTTTGGCAGGTGGTTGACCAGCATAATAATGTTAAAGCGGTGCTGTGTGGTCACGTGCACCAAGACATGAATGTCATGAGAAATGACGTACGTGTGATGGCGACACCTTCTACTTGCGTGCAGTTCAAACCTAACTCTGATGATTTTGCGCTAGATTATCAGTCACCAGGTTGGCGTGAGTTGCTGCTAAGAGATAACGGAGAGGTAGAGACACAGGTAAAACGCTTACCGGCTGGTTGTTTCCAACCAGACTTTAACTCTGCGGGTTATTGATTTCGAATTCACCTACATTAAGGACTGCTATGCGACCTTCTTTGCTTCTTTATATCCATGGCTTTAACAGCTCCCCCTTGTCTCACAAAGCCAATGTTATGAAAGAGTACTGCCAACAGCATAGGCCGGATATCAAAGTTGTAGTCCCACAACTTCCCTGTTTTCCACAGCAAGCCGCTGAATATTTGCTCAACATAATCGAACAACATAAAGATGACTATCAAATTGGCTTGATAGGCAGCTCTTTAGGCGGCTATTTGTCAATGTGGCTCAATAGGCAATTTGGTTTTAAAGCGGTTGTGGTCAACCCTGCAGTTAAGCCATATGAGTTGTTAGCTGATTATCTAGGTGAGCAGGAAAACCCTTATACACACCAGCGCTATGTGCTGGAAAGCGTCCATATTGATGAGCTGAAAGCGTTAGATACACCCATCATTAAACAAGCTAAAGACTTTTGGCTGTTGCAACAAACTGAAGATGAAGTACTGGACTACCGTCAGGCGGTTGAGAAATTCTTAGGTGCTAAGCAGACTGTTGAAGAGGGAGGCGACCATAGTTTTGTTAACTTCGAACGTTACCCTCAACAAATTATCAAATTCCTTCAGCTCTAGTATTCATTGAGGGAAGAGTCATAATTTTAGCGGTTACTTAGTTATCTCGCTTGACATCATTCCTTCTCTTCCAGACTATGTTTCACCTGTACTGAGCTGGATTCAGAACGACGAGAGTTTGGTCGTTTTTGCTACTTTTTAGACTAATTAATAAAAAGAACAAAAGCTTGCCGGCTCAGTAACCCATTTATTCTATATAACGATATTCCGTATTATGACTGAACAATATAATGCTGGGGCCATTGAGGTTCTTAATGGTTTGGAGCCAGTACGTCGCCGACCAGGGATGTATACGGATACAGCGCGTCCTAACCACTTGGGACAAGAAGTCATCGATAACAGTGTCGATGAAGCGCTAGCCGGACACGCTTCAAAAGTTCAAGTAATTCTGCATGCCGATCAATCTCTGGAAGTGATCGATGATGGTCGAGGTATGCCTGTTGATATTCACCCGGAAGAGAAAGTCTCCGGTGTTGAACTTATTCTTTGTAAACTCCACGCCGGTGGTAAGTTTTCCAATAAAAACTACCAATTCTCTGGTGGTCTTCACGGTGTAGGTATTTCGGTTGTAAACGCCTTATCAAAACGTGTTGAAGTAACGGTGCGCCGAGATGGTCAGGTATATGAAATTGCCTTTGAGCATGGCGACAAGGTATCTGACTTAACGGTGACGGGCACTTGTGGGCGTCGTAACAAAGGTACCAGCGTCCATTTTTGGCCTGATGCTAAGTATTTTGATTCGGCCAATTTCTCAGTAACCCGTCTGATCAACAACCTTCGTGCTAAAGCTGTACTTTGCCCAGGGTTGGAAATCACCTTTTCTGATAAGGTCAATGGTAACGAGCACAAATGGCTGTACGAAGATGGTCTTAAAGACTATCTTGCAGAAGGCGTGAAAGGCTATACCGTCTTACCTGAAGAACCGTTTACGGGCGAATTTTCTGCTGAAACAGAAGCGGCAAACTGGGCCGTGATTTGGCAGCCTGAAGGTGGTGAGATGATCACTGAAAGCTACGTTAACCTCATTCCTACTGCACAGGGCGGTACGCACGTGAATGGTCTGCGTCAGGGCCTGCTTGATGCAATGCGTGAGTTCTGTGAGTTCCGTAACCTGCTGCCTCGTGGTGTTAAGCTGACTGGCGACGATGTTTTCGATCGCTGTTCTTACGTTTTGTCGGTAAAGATGCAAGATCCTCAATTTGCAGGTCAGACTAAAGAGCGCCTTTCTTCTCGCCAAACAGCTGCGTTTGTTTCTGGTGTAGTGAAAGACGCATTCAGCCTATGGTTGAATGAGAAACCCCAGCTTGCTGAACTCCTAGCGGAAGTGTGTATTGCCAATGCACACCGCCGCATGCGTGCCAGCAAAAAAGTGGTGCGTAAGAAAGTGGCTTCAGGCCCAGCACTGCCAGGTAAGCTGACGGACTGCTCGGTGCAAGATCTGAATCGTACCGAAATCTTCTTCGTCGAGGGTGACTCGGCAGGTGGCTCGGCAAAACAGGCCCGTGATCGCGAGTTTCAGGCCGTAATGCCACTGCGTGGTAAGATCCTTAACACTTGGGAAGTGTCTGCAGATCAGGTGCTTGCGTCCCAAGAAGTTCATGATATTTCCGTTGCTTTGGGTATTGACCCTGACAGCGACAATCTGGAGAGCCTGCGCTACGGCAAGATCTGTATCTTAGCCGATGCGGACTCGGATGGTTTGCACATTGCGACACTCCTGTGTGCGCTGTTTACTCGTCATTTTAAAGCGTTAGTCGAAGCAGGCCATATCTACGTGGCGATGCCACCTCTGTATCGAATCGATTGCGGAAAAGAAGTTTTTTACGCGCTTGATGATGATGAGAAAGAGGGCGTTCTAGAGCGCTTATCGAAGAAGAAAGCCAAGATCAACGTTCAGCGATTTAAAGGTCTGGGTGAAATGAACCCACTTCAGCTGCGTGAAACCACGATGGATCCGAACACACGTCGGTTGGTTCAGTTAACCATTGACGATTCTCAAGCGACCATGGAAATGATGGATATGCTGCTCGGTAAGAAACGTGCGGATGACCGACGCTCGTGGTTACAGAACAACGGTGATTTGGCAGAGGTTTAACGAATGTCTACGGAAATTACATACGATGGCGTTGAACAGTTGCCAATGCGCAAGTTCACTGAAGACGCTTATCTTAATTACTCAATGTACGTCATCATGGACCGCGCCTTGCCATACATTGGCGATGGCTTAAAACCGGTTCAGCGACGAATCATTTATGCGATGTCGGAGCTTGGTCTTTCGGCAGCAGCAAAGTACAAAAAATCGGCACGTACGGTTGGTGATGTGTTGGGTAAATACCACCCACATGGAGACTCGGCGTGTTACGAGGCTATGGTGTTAATGGCTCAGCCGTTCTCTTATCGTTACCCATTGGTTGACGGTCAGGGTAACTGGGGTGCGCCGGACGACCCTAAGTCTTTCGCAGCGATGCGTTATACCGAAGCGAAACTGTCCAAGTTTGCAGAAGTTCTGCTTGGTGAACTTGGTCAGGGCACGGTTGAATGGCAGCCGAACTTTGATGGCACAATGAAAGAGCCTCAAATGCTGCCTGCTCGCCTTCCTCACATTTTACTTAACGGTGTGACGGGTATTGCGGTTGGTATGGCGACTGATATTCCACCACACAATGTGCGTGAAATAGCTGAGGCAACCATTCATCTTATCGACAATCCAAAGTCAGAATTAGCCGATGTGATGAACTTTGTTCAGGGGCCAGATTACCCGACAGAAGCAGAGATTATCTCGCCGAAAGCTGAGCTGGAGAAGATCTATCGCACGGGGCGTGGCAGTATTAAAATGCGCGCGGTCTGGCATAAAGAGGGCGGTGATATTGTTATCACGGCACTACCGCATCAAGTTTCGGGTGCTAAACTGCTCGAGCAGATTGCCAGCCAGATGCGAGCGAAGAAACTGCCAATGGTCGATGACTTACGTGATGAATCGGATCACGAAAACCCGACGCGTATTGTTGTTGTTCCTCGTTCAAATCGTATCGATTGCGATCAGTTGATGAACCACCTGTTTGCTTCGACAGATCTGGAGAAAAACTTCCGCGTTAATCTCAACATGATCGGTCTCGATAACCGTCCACAGGTGAAAGGTCTGGTTCAGATCTTATCAGAGTGGATTGAGTTCCGTCGCGCAACTGTGCGCCGCCGTTTGCAGCATCGTTTAGATAAAGTCCTTGCGCGTCTGCATATTCTTGAAGGTTTGTTGGTTGCTTACCTCAACTTGGATGAAGTGATTGAGATCATCCGCACTGAAGACGATCCAAAAGCCGTACTGATGGCTCGTTTCGGCATTACGGATATTCAGGCTGACGCGATTCTTGACACCAAACTTCGTCATCTTGCCAAGTTGGAAGAGATGAAAATCCGTGGTGAGCAGGAAGAGCTAGAAAAAGAGCGTGAAAAGCTTGAACAGTTACTGGGCTCTGAGCGCCGTCTGAATACGCTATTGAAGAAAGAAATCAAAGCGGATGCAGAGAAATACGGTGATGATCGCCGCTCTCCTCTTGTTGAGCGTGCTGAAGCGAAAGCCTTGACTGAACGAGACCTTGTCCCGAGTGAACCAATTACCGTTGTGCTTTCAGACAAAGGCTGGATTCGTCACGCTAAAGGTCATGATGTTGACGCTGAAGGACTTAACTATAAGTCTGGTGATAAATATCTGGCCCATGCTCGCGGTAAGAGTAATCAGCAAGCAGTATTCCTCGGTAGTGATGGTCGAAGTTACTCGCTTGAGTCGCATTCTTTGCCGTCTGCGCGTAGTCAGGGGGAGCCGATCACTGGACGTCTGAACATTAATGCAGGGACTAACATTCGTCATGTGGTAATGGGCGAAGAAGATCAATTATGGCTAGTGGGTTCTGACGCGGGCTATGGTTTCGTTTGTAAAGGCAGTGATCTTTTATCGAAAAACCGCAGTGGTAAAGCATTGGTCACACTCCCACAAAATTCGGAAGTGATGACTCCTGACACCATTAGTAACCTAGATAATGATGAAATCTTAGCGATTACCAACCAAGGCCGAATGCTGCTGTTCCCGATTAAGGATCTTCCTCAATTGGGTAAAGGTAAGGGTAATAAGATTATCAATATCCCAGCAGCCAAAGCGAAAGAACGCGAAGAAGTGGTATCACATCTGATGTCGTTGCCTCAGGGGGCTTCAGTAACCCTTTATGCAGGTAAGCGTAAGCTAGGTTTGAAACCGGCAGATCTGGACAATTTCCGTGGTGAGCGTGGCCGTCGAGGCAGTTTACTACCGAGAGGGTTGCAGCGAGTGACGCGTATAGAAATAGAAAGCTCTGCGACAGAGCAAGAAAGCGAATAAAACAAAAATCCCATGCCAAAGAGCATGGGATTTTTTTATCATTCAGTGGTTAAATTTCTCGGGTATCTTCTGCGATCGTGACGCTAAGGGTTTGTTCTTTGCCCTTACGTAGGATGAGCACATCGACGGTTGTTCCCGGTCTCAATTCAGTGACAATATCCATTACACTTTGACGACCATTGATTTTTTGCCCATCAATTTTAAGAATAATATCCTGGGCCTGAAATCCTGCTTCAGCACCCGGTCCGTTAGGATCAACGCCCAGTACAACAATGCCGCCTAAATGCTCATTACCCAATAAACGAGAAGTTACCGAATTAATATCTTGACCGTCGATACCTATATAGCCTCGGATAACACGACCGTCGGCAATGATCTTCTGCATGATTTTATTGGCGAGAGTGTAAGGGATCGCGAAAGAAATACCGTAAGTTTCAAGCTCGGTTGCTTGCTGAAAAGACGCAGTGTTGATGCCAACCAGTTCACCTCGTGTATTCACCAAGGCTCCGCCAGAGTTTCCCTCATTGATGGCAGCATCTGTCTGAATAAAGGCTTGTCGGCCACCGGCGCTGATTGAAGAGCGACCCGTTGCGGACACGATACCAAACGTGGTTGTTTGACCTAAATTATATGGGTTGCCGATCGCCAGTACTACATCACCGACAGTTGGTGAATAGTTCGGATTGAGTGGGATAACAGGAAGGTTGTTGCCTTCAACACGCAGAATAGCGATATCCGTACGTCTGTCTGTCCCAACTAATTGCGCTGCGGCGACGCGACCATCCTGCAGTGCGACGACAATTTGATCGGCCTGAGCGACAACGTGGTAGTTGGTAATGATATAGCCTTTATCACTGACGATGACACCTGAGCCTAATCCTTGAGTCAGTAGCTTTGAACGGTCATCTTCTGTGTACTTTCGACTGTAAATGTTCACTACCGCAGGGGCGGCTTTACGGACGGCACTATTAAATGAGATTTCTTGTGCGGAAGTAATGTTGATTTCGTCGCGGAAATTCTGAGGAAGAATAGTGGAACGCAGAGAGGGGATAGCTAATAGCAACAACGCAGCTGTCGCCAACCCTAAACCTATTGAACGCAATAAGAATTGCAGCATATCTTCCTAACCACTTCAAAATTCAGACAAGTGGCGAAAGAATAGCATTAGATGAGAAAATAACAAAAGGACGGCAGGAGATCCTACCATCCTTTGACATTGACCTCGCGTTTTTAACGCACGACTAGATAAATGGTACGCTCACCACGTTGAATATTCAGAGCCAGTACGCCAGGTTGTTTTTCTAGCACTTTTCTAAACTCTGCAAGGTTCTTGACTCGCTTGCGGTTCACACCAATGATGATATCGCCTTTCGCCAGTTGATAAGCTTCGGCTTTCGACCCTTTCTCAACGGAAGCGACTTTCACGCCTTGTACGGAATCACTTGAAGTGGTGTTGGTCAGCTCTGCACCCGCTAGACCTTCATGCAGTTTATCTGCTGACGCTTTCACGTTTTGCTGCTCACCTAAAGTGACATCAAAGCTCTCTTTCTTACCATCACGGATAATGCCGAGTGAGACCTTTTTGCCAGCACCAAGTGTCGCCACCTTAGCACGCAGCTCACTGAACGAGTGAATATCTTTGCCGTTAACTGATACAATCACGTCACCAGCTTTAAGACCAGCTTTGTCTGCCGCACTGTCCGGAACCACTTGGCTAACAAAAGCCCCTTTACTTGACTCATAGCCAAGCGCCTCTGCAAGCTCAGAAGTGATTTCACCGCCTTGCACACCCAGCATGCCACGTTTAACTTCACCAAACTCTAAGATTTGTGCGGTTAGGTTAGTCATCATATTGGATGGAATAGCGAAACCGATGCCAACGTTACCGCCATTTGGCCCTAGAATCGCAGTATTAATACCAATCAGTTCACCTTTTAGGTTAACTAGAGCACCGCCCGAGTTACCGCTGTTAATCGCAGCGTCAGTCTGGATAAAGTTCTCGAAGTTTTCGATATTCAAACCACTTCGACCTAATGCAGAGACAATACCTGAAGTGACAGTCTGGCCTAAACCGAATGGGTTACCAATCGCGACAGCAAAATCACCGACACGTAATGCATCAGAATCTGCAATCTTAATTTCCGTTAAGTTTTTGGCTTTCTCCAGCTTCAACAGAGCCACATCCGACATCTGGTCTCCGCCAACTAGCTCAGCATCATACTCTCGGCCATCATGTAGTTTCACGCGAATTTTTTCCGCGCCATTGATGACGTGATAGTTAGTGACTATATAGCCTTTATCAGCATTGACGATGACGCCAGAACCGAGGCCTCTGAATGGACGTTCTTGTAGCTGTTCGGTCGGAAATTCAGGACCGAAGAAGAAACGAAACTGCTCAGGAATACGTTGCTTTGATACCTGAGTGCCTTCTACAGAAATACTCACTACCGCAGGTGTGACTTTTTCTAGCATAGGGGCGAGGCTAGGCAACTGCTCTCCGTTTACAGACAGAGGAAGAGCCGCTGTGGCTTGTATGGGGGTGATGATTGAACTTAAGCTTAAAGACAGGACGGTTAAAGCAAGCAAAGGTTTTTTCATCTGATAACTCCTAGTTAAGTTAAGGCCTGAGATTCAATATTTGTTTGAAAAATAAGAAATCAATCGACGCTTATGGGAGTTATGACTCAAAAACCTTTGCAAAGTTCACCAAGAGGTAAAATAGAGTTACGACGCTTTAGCAGTCACCGCTTGAGCTGAGTTGAGCACTTCCTTTTTCTCTTCGACTAGCATGCCAGTTGCACCTGACGCGTAATCTTTAGGCGCTTCGCTTAGCACCGCTGATGGTTGTTCAGTCTCAGCAGGCTCTTCTGTTTGAGATTGCTCAGCGACTTTTTTATTGAACGGATTGTCTTGTTCAGGAATGTTTGGCAACAATTCTGCAGACGTTTTCGTCATGTGTTGGTAAAGCTTAGTGTATTCCTTACCCAGTGAATCTAACATTTCGGCTGTCTGAGCAAAATGATCAGCAAGATCTTGTTTTTGTTGCTCAAGCTCGAATTTGGCGGTTTCCAAGTCTTTCTGGATGGTCTTCTGTTTTTTATATCCCGGAGTGGTAATGCGCGAGATGATGATTCCTAAAACAGCGCCAACAAGCAAACCTACGAGGGCATAAATCCAAGGCATATTCGCTCCTTATCATTGTTATTTAACATGTTTTTTACCGGTCGGTTACACATGCTCATCGGACATGTTACTATGAGAATTCGAGACGATAAAGAAAAATGCGTGTGCTCTGCATAGCAGTTTCAATCCTTCTATAGCACGTGAGTGAAGTGATGACACCCTTAGAGATCTATACAAAAGATGTAAAAGAACATGGCTTTCAACAAGATGAAGCGCAGCTTCAAGCGGTGAAAGCCTTGGATAATCTCTACCATGAATTTATTCAATACATAAACACCTCGGTCGAGCCTGTCACCGGGTGGAAGAGTTGGTTTGGTAAAAAAGCCTCGTTGCCCGCTGCGCCCAAAGGGTTGTACTTTTGGGGCGGGGTAGGGCGTGGAAAAACGTATTTAATGGATACCTTTTTTGAAGCCTTGCCCAGCGACAAAAAGATGCGCGTACACTTCCATCGATTTATGTATCGGGTGCATGATGAATTGAATGCGCTGGGGGATGTGAATGATCCGCTTGAGTTAGTGGCGGATAAATTTAAATCTGAAGCGGAAATTATCTGCTTTGATGAGTTTTTTGTATCAGATATCACTGATGCGATGATTTTAGGCACCTTGTTCCAAGCGTTGTTCAAGCGTGGCGTGGTGTTGGTTGCTACGTCTAATATCCCACCTCAAGATCTTTACCGAAATGGTTTACAAAGAGCGCGCTTTCTTCCTGCTATTGAGTTAATTAACGCAAATTGCCTGATATTGAATGTCGATAGCGGAATCGATTACCGACTCAGAACGTTGGAACAAGCAGAAATTTACCATTTTCCTCTGGATAAGCAGGCTAATACCAATTTGTGTCACTACTTCGAACAACTGGTCGGTGAAAACAAACAAGGTGAAAAAAGCATTGAAATTAATCATCGCCAGGTAGAGGTCGTCAATTCTTACGAAGGGGTATTACACGCCACCTTTGCACAGTTATGCCAATCTGCCAGAAGTCAGAATGACTATATAGAGCTATCACGGATCTACAATACGGTGTTGCTTGCAGACGTCCAGCAAATGGGGCGGACAATCGATGATGCGGCTCGTCGTTTTATTGCGCTGGTGGATGAATTCTATGAGCGAAACGTCAAATTAATTATCTCAGCGGAAGTAGCGCTAGAAGAGTTGTACACACAAGGACAGCTTGAGTTTGAATTTAAACGTTGTCAGTCTCGATTGATAGAAATGCAAAGCCATGATTATCTGGCGAAAGAGCATTTGGCATAAGGGTTTGGGTGTTTCTATGAGGAGTGAAAAAAAATTAAACTTTTTACCCAAAAAGAGGTGATTTTTTCAACTGACTTCTCTATAATCCTGCGACCCACCGTTACTGCAGACCAAATCCATAGCGGATCTAGGGTCGAGAGTGCCAACCACTCGAAGGGGTGATGACTGGGCTCTTAGTCAGTGGGAGCAATGCTCCTGAAGTGTAAATTTAAATTAACGGGTTATTATTAGCATGAAAACTTTCGTTGCTAAACCAGAAACTGTAAAACGCGACTGGTACGTTGTAGACGCTGAAGGTAAAACTCTTGGTCGTCTAGCAAGTGAAATTGCATCTCGCCTACGTGGCAAACATAAAGCTGAGTACACTCCACACGTTGACACTGGTGATTACATCATCGTTGTAAACGCGGAGAAAGTTACTGTAACTGGTAACAAAGCTAAAGGTAAGATTTACTACCGTCACACTGAATTCCCTGGCGGCCTAAAATCAATCAGCTTCGAGAAGCTAATTGATCGTAAGCCAGAGATGGCGCTTGAGCTAGCAGTTAAAGGTATGCTACCACGTGGTCCTCTAGGCCGTGCTATGTACCGTAAGCTGAAAGTTTACGCTGGTGCTGAGCACAACCATGTTGCTCAACAACCACAAGTACTAGACATCTAATCGGGGATTTCGAAAATGGCAGAGAATCAATACTACGGCACTGGCCGTCGCAAAAGCTCAGCTGCACGTGTTTTCATCAAACCAGGCAGCGGCAACATTGTAATCAACAAGCGTAGCCTTGATGAGTACTTCGGTCGTCCAACTTCTCGTATGGTTGTTAAACAGCCTCTAGAGCTAGTTGAACTAACTGAGAAACTAGACCTATACGTTACTGTTAAAGGTGGCGGTATTTCTGGTCAAGCTGGTGCTATCCGTCACGGTATCACTCGCGCTCTAATGGAATACGATGAGTCTCTACGTCCTACTCTACGTGCAGCTGGTTACGTTACTCGTGACGCTCGTTGCGTTGAACGTAAGAAAGTTGGTCTACGTAAAGCACGTCGTCGTCCACAGTTCTCTAAGCGTTAATCTTTTTTCGAAAAGATTGGCCTTCGGTGTTTTCACCGGAATGTGGTCCCAAAAGCCTGGCTTCATGCCAGGCTTTTTGTTTTTCTAAGCAAAAAAATCCCTTCTCCCAGACCAGTTTCGCGAACTTTTATATTACTTATTCCCCTTTTGTGACCTCATAGGCGATTTACTTCACGATTGTTACAAAAAGGTAGCTTTATCTTGTCAAAAAGTAGGGTTTTATTTATCATTTGCCATCAAATAAATACAACTAAATTCGTATTTTGTTAGCCATGCTCTTTAAGCGGAATAACAATAATCCAAAAGGAGCAAATGGGAGAATGTTTGGATGAGCAATGCGCCTTTAAATAACGGTCGCAGACGTTTCTTGACAGCTACAACTGCGGTTGTGGGTGGTCTCGGAGCAGCTGCTGTCGCCGTTCCTTTTATTAAATCTTGGAACCCAAGTGAGAAAGCAAAAGCTGCGGGTGCCCCTGTTGAAGTTGACATCGGTAAACTTGAAGAAGGGCAGATGGTTCGTGTCGAATGGCGTGGTAAACCTGTATGGGTTGTCCGTCGTGCACAATCGATCGTAGACGCGCTGAAAAATATCGACGGTCAGCTTCGTGACCCAGCATCAGGCGAAGAGCAGCAACCAGCATATGCTCAAAATGCCTACCGTTCCATCAAGCCTGAGTACTTTGTTGCTGTAGGTATCTGTACCCACCTTGGTTGTTCACCGACTTATTTACCAGACAGTTTTAGTGAACAGGTTCAGGGTGTTAAATCAGGTTTCTTCTGTCCTTGTCACGGCTCTAAGTTTGATATGGCTGGTCGTGTGTTCCAAGGTGTACCTGCTCCACTAAACCTGGTTGTTCCAAAGCACATGTATCTCAGTGATACTAAGATTATCATCGGTGTTGACGAAGAAGGGGAGGCATAATGCAAGCTCTACTTGATTGGGTAGAAAAACGCATACCCGCAATGAATGCGTACAAGAAGCACCTTTCTGAATATCCGATGCCGAAGAACTTTAACTTTTGGTATCTGTTTGGCTCACTAGCAATGCTTGTGTTGGTTAACCAGATTCTGACAGGTATCTGGCTGACAATGAACTACGTTCCATCTGGCGATGGCGCGTTTGCTTCAATCGAATACATCATGCGCGACGTAGAGTACGGTTGGCTACTCCGTTATATGCACTCAACGGGCGCGTCTGCGTTCTTCGTTGTGGTTTACCTGCACATGTTCCGTGGCTTGATCTACGGCTCTTATCAGAAGCCTCGTGAGCTGCTGTGGATCTTTGGTATGCTTATCTTCCTTGTGTTGATGGCTGAAGCTTTCATGGGCTACCTACTTCCATGGGGTCAGATGTCTTACTGGGGTGCACAGGTAATCATTTCATTGTTTGGTGCAATTCCTGTTATTGGTGATGACCTAACGCTATGGATTCGTGGTGACTACGTGATCTCAGGCGCTACCCTGAACCGTTTCTTTGCACTGCACGTTATCGCACTTCCTATCGTACTTCTGCTGCTTATCGTTTTGCACGTCTTGGCACTGCATGAAGTAGGTTCTAACAACCCAGACGGTATCGAAACTAAGCTACCTAAAGGTTCGATGGGCGACGACTACAAAACTCAGTTCCCATTCCACAAGGATTACACTAAGAAGTACGACATCATTGATTCTATTCCTTTCCACCCTTACGGTACGGTGAAGGATATGGTTGGTGTAGCAGGTTTCCTATTCCTGTTCTGTTATGTGTTGTTCTTCAACCCAGAAATGGGTGGATACTTCCTTGAGCCGCCTAACTTTGAAGCTGCTAACCCACTGAAAACACCAGAGCACATTGCTCCAGTATGGTACTTCACACCGTTCTACGCGATTCTGCGTGCGGTTCCAGATAAGTTACTAGGTGTTATCGCGATGGGCGCGTCTATTGTCGTGTTGTTTGTTCTACCATGGCTAGACCGTTGTAAGGTCCGTTCTTACCGCTACCGCAGTAAGTTCCATTTATTCAATATCATCCAGTTTACGATCAGCTTTATTGCGCTAGGTGTTCTTGGTGCGCTTCCAGCGACGCCAACATATACGCTATTAGCTCAGATCTTCAGCTTAGCTTACTTCATGTTCTTCGTACTTCTGTACTTCTACAGCAAGAACGAAGCGACTAAGCCACTACCAGAAAGGGTGACATTCAAATGAAAAAATGGATTGTAATTTTGTTTGCAATGCTGCCTTCTCTGGCAATGGCAGCGGGCGCAAATGTACCGCTTGATAAAGCAAACAACGACCTAAGTGACCAAGCTTCACTGCAAAATGGTGCCAAGCTGTTCATGAACTACTGTTTCGGCTGTCACTCAGCGCAGTACCAACGTTACGAGCGTGTTGCTCGTGATATCGGTATTCCAGTTGAGTTGCTAAAAGAAAACCTGATTTTCGATCCTAATGCGAAAGTTGGTGATCTGATGGAAAATGCCATCCCAGATAAATCAGCAGCGAAATGGTTTGGTGCAACACCACCAGATCTAACACTAGTTGCCCGTGTTCGTGGTTCTGACTGGCTATACACATACTTGCGTTCTTTCTATGAGGATCCGTCTCGTCCGTTTGGAGTGAACAATGTTGTTTTCCCAAGTGTGGGTATGCCGCACGTATTGGAAGAACTTCAGGGCATTCCTAAGCCGGTTTACGAGACTCAAATCGTAGAAGGCGAAGAGCATAAAGTTGTGGTTGGTGTTGAAAGTGATGGCACTGGTGAGTTGAACCAAGAAGAGTACGACGATGCAGTTCGTGACTTGGTAAACTTCCTAGAATACTCGGGTGACCCAGTGAAACTAGAGCGTCATGCACTAGGTTGGTGGGTAATGGCATTCCTCGTTATCTTCACTATCGTGGTTGTTCTGCTCAAGAAAGAGTATTGGCGTGATGTGCACTAATTGTGCTATCATGCTGTGCTAATTCCCAATTTTATTGTTGATAATGGAGGCTTAGCCTCCATTATTTTTTATATCTGTAAGTGTGCTGGAGGGCTCCATGGCTGTAGCTGCCAATAAACGTTCTGTGATGACTCTATTTTCAAGTGCATCTGATATGTATAGCCATCAGGTACGTATTGTTCTGGCTGAGAAAGGCGTAAGTGTTGAAGTTGAATTGGTCGACGAAGCAAATCTTCCTGCTGAACTGATTGAACTGAACCCATATAAATCAGTACCTACTTTGGTAGATCGTGAGCTTGCCCTTTACGACTCAAAAATTATCATGGAATACTTGGATGAGCGTTTCCCACATCCACCTTTGATGCCTGTATACCCAGTTGCTCGTGGTAACAGCCGTCTGATGATTTACCGTATTGAGAAAAACTGGTATTCACTGGCAGAGAAAGTTGTCAAAGGCAATGCTGAAGAAGCAGAAGCTGCACGCAACAAGTTACGCAACGACCTTCTTACTCTAGGTCCGGTTTTTGCTGAATTTGAATACTTCATGAGCGAAGAATTCAGTCTGATCGACTGTTATTTAGCTCCGCTATTGTGGCGTTTGCCTCAGCTAGGTATCGAGCTTGTCGGTCCTGGTTCTAAAGAGCTGAAGGTTTACATGAACCGCGTATTCGAGCGTGATTCTTTCCTAGCCTCTTTGACAGAAGCTGAACGTGAAATGCGTCTGAGTCGCTAATTGGAAGCGAAATGGACATAGAAAAAATGACACCACGCCGACCATACATGCTTCGTGCTTTTTATGATTGGCTGGTGGACAACGACTTAACTCCGCATTTAGTCGTAGCTGCTACTCTTCCTGGTGTTCGCGTACCGGTTGAGTTTGTTCAGGATGGCCAGATCATTCTGAATATTGCTCCTCGAGCGGTGGGGAATTTAGAGTTGGGCAATGAAGCGATTACATTTAGTGCTCGCTTCTCAGGTCGTCCTCACTCTGTCATTGTTCCATTATATGCCGTGCAAGCCATCTACGCCCGTGAGAACGGTGCAGGTACGATGTTTGAGCCAGAAGATGCTTACATGAATGACTTCGAAGAAGAAGACATGACGGATGTTGAAGAGTTGGTTGAAGAAGAATCTGGCCTGTCATTGGCGACAGAGTCCGATGATGACGAATCGACTCCAGATGATGAGCCGCCAAGGCCGAAAGGTCGCCCAAGTTTGCGAGTAGTCAAATAAACAAAAAGCAGCAAATTCGCTGCTTTTTTTGTGCCTTGAGAAGTGACTAGCTTCCAGTTTGGAATGCTTTGATGACTTGTTTGACTCCGGATATGTTACGTGCAACATCCACGGCAATATCCGCTTGTTCGGGAGATACATAGCCCAGCAAGAAGACTTCTTTGTCTTCTGTAATCACTTTCACTTTAATGCCATTAAGCTCACCATTTGTCAGTAAGGCGGATTTCACTTTGGTTGTGATCCAGCTGTCATGACTGATTTGGCCAACAGAAAGTGGAGCTTTAATACGGACTTGGTTATGAATTTTCTCTACGCCTTTCAGCTCTTTGGTTTTAGCGACAAACTGGTTGAGCAGATCCTGATTACTTGCTTGGCCCATTAGTACCACGGTGCCGTCGTAGGAACTGGCGGTAATTCTGACCTCCCGCTGAAAAGGTGGCTTATTCGCTAAGCCTGCCACTTCAAACTCGATATTGTTGTCATCCCACATCTCTTGTGTCGTGCGGGTGTCGGTGACAACATTGACGGTCGTTGCTGCGCCAGCAACAAACAAACCTGCACAGCCAGTTGTGCTGAGTAGCATACAGGTTATGACAAAAGCTTTAAGGTGTTTCATAACTTACTCTTCGTGAGCTGGGAACAATACTTGATCGATAAGATCGCATAAGCAGTGTAGAGTCACCATATGCACTTCATGAATTCTCGCCGTTCTGTGAGATGGTATCCGAATTTCCACATCGTTTTCTCCCAGTAAACCCGCCATCTCACCGCCATCCTTACCTGTGAAGGCAATGATCGTCATATCGCGCGTTACTGCTGCTTCCATGGCTTTGATGATGTTTTTACTGTTACCACTAGTCGATATAGCCAGCAAAATATCTCCGGTTTGGCCAAAAGCTCTGACCTGTTTTGAGAAGATTTCCTCATAATGGTAATCATTGGCTACCGCAGTAAGGGTGGTATTGTCGGCCGTTAACGCCATTGCAGGTAGGCTTGGGCGTTCGGTTTCAAAGCGGTTGAGCAGACACGAGACAAACTGTTGTGCATTAGAGGAAGAGCCACCGTTACCGCAGCATAAGATCTTATTCCCATTGAGTAGACTGGCGACCATGGCCTGCGCTGCGTGGGTAATCGCATCTGGCAGAGCTTCTGCGGCGGCAATTTGAATCTGAATACTTTCTGTAAAGCTGTCTTTAATGCTGTCTAGCATTGATTATCCTTGAGTTATTGCGTTTTTTATCCACTCGATTTGCTTACCTTGCTGATGCAAGGCCACCAAGTCAAATCGAAAATCGGTTGTGTGTGCGGACTTACCCTGTTTCATCAACCAGACGTTGGCTGTTTTGATGAGCTTGTGCATTTTGCTCTGGGTAACCGTTTCTGCAGCGTGGCCATAGTGTTGGTTTGAGCGGTAACGTACTTCAACAAACACTATGGTCGTGCCTTCCTGCATTATAAGATCGAGTTCACCACCTTTGGAATGGAAGTTTCGCTCAATCGATGACAGGCCTTGGCGGATGAGGTATTGCTCCGCCAAAGTTTCGTAGTGTTCACCACTTTGGCGTTTACTTAGCCACACCATGTTCAGCCCAGCTGATTTCTCGTTGTACTACGCAGTCTTCGTTGATGCTCAGTACACCGGTATTGCCCTGCAAAGTATGGCCTTGAACAACTTTCATTTGTGGCAATTGTTCCATTAGCAGGTATGCATCCATACCAAGCGCTTGAAGGCGTTTCTCTGCATTAGAATCTTTCGGCCACAATTGCTCCATTTGCGCTTCCAATGCTGCATTTGGCTGTATTAATAGCGGGATGTCACTGTACATCACGCCTGTGAGGTCTTCATATTGCTGGCGGCCACTGTTACTGCGTGAGTTTGAAAACAGTTTAGGTGGTGCGGTATCTGGGTTCACCGCCACTTCTATAAATGGCTTGATCAGTGTTAGCTCTGAACTGCCTGCTACTATGTATACCGCATCAATATCACGACGGCTGCGTGGTTGGCTTTCGAGAGGTATATCAAGTAGTGATTCCATCTGGGCGATATGCTGCTGGCTTTCTTGTAAGCCAAAGACTTTATTGATATCACGTTGAAGCTGGCGTTTGTCGCCAAATAGATTCACCGCGACTTTATCTTTACTGTATTTTTTCCATTCCCCTTCGAAGGCTTCGACAACACGAGTACCAAGCCTGCCTTGAGGGGCGAGAATTAACGGGTAGCGATATCCTTGAGCAAATAGGTGTTTTGCCGCTTGAGCGACTTCTTGCTCTGGTGAGAGTGCCAAATAGCAAGTGTTATTGCCCGCTTCTAGGTCATCTGGAATGTTTAGCGCTAAGGTAGGTAGTGGGCGCGAAAAGCTGGCTTGTGCTTGCTGTAGCTTTTCAATGTTGCTTTTAATCAGTGGACCAACAACAAAGTCGATGTTTTTCTCTACTAAAGTCTGTTCTAACTGCTCTGGTGTCACAGTGTTGGTATCGATCACAGTCAGGTTGGCATTCTCATCACGCTGCGTATCGTTCATCATTTCTAAGATGAAGCCGTCACGAATCAACTGAGCTTGTTTGGCGAACTTACCAGATAAAGGCAGGAGTAAAGCCGTACTGACGGGTTTGACAATTTCGAGAGCGAGAATATCGTTGATCGCTTGCGGAGTATAAGCCGCAGCCGGGTGTTCTGGATTTTCTTCTAGCCACTTCTCTAGGGTGTTTTTCAGCTGAGGAATGTTGCTGGATAAGGTTTTAGTGTATATCGCTAGTTGCAACCAACCGTCAAGGATGGCTTCATTCGGCTTAGCTGAAAATTGGGTAATCTGGTACTGACTGTATTGATTGAGGTTGCTCCACACGCCCTGGGCGATAACCTCTTGTTCCGCTTGGTCAACATACTCTGATGACTTAGTCAGTTCGCGAGCTGCTTCGAAATACTGGCCTTGTTGAGTCAGGAGTTTTGCTCGTGTTTGGTGGTAGTCTTTCCACTGTTCATCGGCCAAATTCCAAGATGGCTTGAAGTTAAGTTTGCTGAGCGCCTCTTCGTATTTCTCTTGCTTCATCAACACATCAGCACGCGCCAGTTGCCATTCTGCCTGCTGCAGTTGGGTTAAGTTTTGTCGGCCGAGACGCTTTATTAACAATTCAGCCTGAGTGATATCGTTTGATTCAATGGCAGCTTTTAAAGCCATGATTAACCAATCACTCTGAATACTGCCTTCACTGCTGTCTGCACGCATTAGGTAAGTCTGCATGGACTGGTTAGGGTCAAGCGTAATATCAACATAAGTCGGTGTTGAAGGTGCAGTAGAACAGGCCGCCAGTGTGACAGCAAGGGCTACAGGAGTCAGTAAGCGTGTTACACTGAGTCGCTTTTGGTTTTTCATGGCCATGAGTTATTAACTAATTCCGTATAAAATTGTGTCTATATTAATCGTTGAAGTGATGGTAAACAAATGACAGATAACAAAACCTTACCAACTGAGGTCCCAACTCTCTATATTGTCCCGACTCCAATTGGCAATTTAGGTGATATCACTCAACGTGCGCTCGACGTTTTAACAAATGTTGATCTGATAGCTGCCGAAGATACGCGTCATACTGGCAAATTGCTGTCTCATTTTGGTATTCCGACCAAAACTTTTGCACTACATGATCATAATGAGCAGCAAAAAGCGCAAGTTTTGGTTGAGAAACTGTTAGCTGGGCACTCAATTGCCCTAGTTTCGGATGCAGGAACGCCATTAATCAGTGACCCAGGGTATCATCTGGTCACAAAATGTCGTCAGGCTGGGGTTAAAGTTGTGCCACTTCCTGGCGCGTGTGCTGTGATTACTGCGTTAAGTGCGTCTGGTTTGCCTTCTGACCGATTCAGCTTTGAAGGGTTTCTGCCAGCGAAAAGTAAGGGTCGAAAAGATAAATTTCTTGAGATTGCAAAAGCAGAACGTACTTGTATCTTTTATGAATCTCCACATCGTATCGTCGACTCTCTCGAGGATATGCTGGATATTCTCGGCCCAGAGCGTGAGGTTGTACTCGCTCGTGAGCTGACGAAAACCTTTGAAACCATTCAGGGCTTACCGCTTGGCGAATTGATAGAGTGGGTAAAAGCAGACGAAAATCAGCAAAGAGGTGAAATGGCATTGCTGATTCATGGTTACCGCGCGGCAGCAATAGACACTCTACCTGAAGAAGCGACTCGCACGCTGGCTATTTTGACGAAAGAGTTACCATTAAAGAAAGCCGCTGCCATGGCTGCTGAAATCTACAACCTCAAAAAAAATGCACTGTATAAATGGGGACTAGATAACCTCGATTAAGTAGGTGAATCTAGATGACAGAGTCGGGAGAAAGTAACCTCGACTCTGTGTTTTGTTGCTCTTCTGTATATTTCTTCACCACTCAGTCTCTCGTTTACAGCAAATCTGTGATCTCGCTAGACACTTTGATTCAATCTCTATACAATCCGCCTCGGAGTTGACTGGGTAGTCGCTGCTTCATTGATGTCCTTTAGCCTTGTGCTGGGGAGACTGATGAAGGGGAGGAAAGTCCGGGCTCCATAGAGCAGGGTGCCAGGTAACGCCTGGGGGGCGCAAGCCTACGACAAGTGCAGCAGAGAGAAGACCGCCGATGGCTCGTAAGAGCACAGGTAAGGGTGAAAGGGTGCGGTAAGAGCGCACCGGACGACTGGCAACAGTTCGTTGCAGGGTAAACTCCACCCGGAGCAAGACCAAATAGGCTTCCACATTGCGTTGCTCGCGTAAGGAAGCGGGTAGGTTGCTCGAGCCAGTGAGCGATTGCTGGCCTAGACGAATGGCTACCACCGCACAAGCGGAACAGAACCCGGCTTACATGTCGGCTCCACCTATTCGAGACCCATCGTAACCTCAGCGTTATGATGGGTTTTTTGCTTTTTATTGACGAAATTAATTCTGCAAGCACTAAACTTAGCGCAATATCACGTGTTCCAGTTCTCTATGGGTGGCGATCACCTTCTAAATCAGTACACTGGAGAGTTTGAGCGCGTCGGTGCGAGAGCGAGATAAAAAATCATGACCGAAGAATTTAAGCACATTTCTGTATTACTGCATGAGTCTATCGATGGCTTAGCGATTAAGCCTGATGGTACCTACATTGACGGAACCTTTGGTCGTGGTGGTCACAGTCGCCAAATTCTTTCCCAGTTAGGTGAGCAGGGTCGTCTTTTTAGTATTGATCGCGACCCGCAAGCCATTGCCGAAGCTCAAACGATCGATGATCCTAGATTTACCATTATTCATGGTCCTTTCTCAGGTATGGCTAAGTATGCAGAAGAAAGAGGTTTAGTCGGCCAAGTAGATGGTGTCTTGCTTGATCTTGGTGTTTCCTCACCTCAGCTTGATGATGCTGAACGCGGCTTCAGTTTTATGAAAGATGGTCCACTGGATATGCGTATGGATCCGACATCGGGTATTCCTGTCTCACAGTGGTTGATGGAAGCCGATCTTGATGACATCACTTGGGTTATTCGTGAGTTCGGTGAAGATAAACATGCTCGTCGCATTGCTAAAGCGATTGTTGCTTACCGTGAGAATGAAGAAAACGAACCGCTGACGCGTACAGGTCAGCTTGCTAAACTTATTTCTGACGCGGCGCCAAAGAGTTTTAAAGAGAAAAAGCACCCAGCCACTCGTTCATTCCAGGCGTTCCGCATTTACATCAACAGTGAGCTGGAAGAAATTGACACCGCGTTAAAAGGCGCAGCCAGTATTTTGGCTCCGGAAGGTCGTTTGTCCGTGATCAGTTTCCACTCCCTTGAAGATCGCATGGTGAAGCGTTTTATTCGCAAAGAGAGCAAAGGCCCTGAAGTGCCTCATGGTATTCCAATGACGGAAGCGCAAATTAAAGCACTGGGCAGCGCCAAATTAAAACCGATCGGTAAAGCGATTAAGCCTTCCAAGCAAGAAGTTGATATCAATACTCGCTCTCGCAGCTCTGTGCTACGTATTGCGGAAAAACTTTAATAGTAATGAGCAAACCCACTCCTAATCTCGCCAAATTGATCGCTCTCGACCTACTTACTGTGGGGCGAGTGCCTTTGCTGGTGCTGATTTTGATCTTTGCATCAGCCATGGGAGTGGTTTTCACCACACACCACACGCGACAGGCCATTACCGAGAAAGATCAAGCCTTGCAGGAGCGAGAAAGGCTGGATAATGAGTGGCGCAATTTGCTGATTGAGGAAACGGCATTAGCTGAGCACAGCCGAGTGCAAGAAATTGCCAAAGACGAGCTGCAAATGAAACGTCCGGACTCAGATAAAGAAGTGGTGATTGATCTCCCATGAGTAAAAATAAAGCCTCCTCTGCGCCTAAGAAAAAAGCGGTTGTTGAGCCGCCGAGTTTGATCCGCTGGCGTTTTTACCTGGTGTTATTTTTTGTCTTTAGTGCCTTCGCTGCGCTGGTCACCCGCATTGCTTACATCCAGATTGTTGAGCCCGATAATCTAATCCAGCAGGGGGATTTGCGCTCAGTTCGTGCCAAAACCATTCACTCTGCACGAGGTATTGTTTCCGATCGCAATGGTGAGCCGTTGGCGGTCAGTGTACCTGTTGAAGCGGTGTGGGCAGACCCTGCGACCATCTTTAAACGCAACGGCTTTGCCAATATGGATCGCTGGTATGCGCTGGCTGATGTGCTTGGCCTCGACCGTAAAGAAATGGTCGACAAAATACGCAGCAATAAATCCCGCCGTTTTGTCTATCTTCAGCGTCAAGTTAGCCCTGCAATGGCCAACTATATCCGTGAGCTTAAGCTCGCAGGTGTGGGGCTGAAAGCGGAATCTCGCCGCTATTACCCGACAGGTGAGGTTAGTGCTCACTTAGTCGGTGTGACAGGGATTGATGGGCATGGATTAGAAGGTGTTGAGCGTAGCTATGATAAATGGCTGACAGGGGAAGCGGGTAAACGCATCATTCGTAAAGACAGATATGGCAGGGTAGTTGAAAACATTTCATTGGAAGAGCGAGAAGAAGGCAAACCACTAGAACTGACAATTGATCAGCGTATTCAGGCCATTGCCTATCGTTCTATCAAGCAAGCCGTGGCGGATTACCGAGCCACCTCGGGCACTGCTGTAATATTGGATGTGAAAACCGGCGCCGTGCTAGCTATGGTTAACGCACCGTCTTACAACCCAAATAACCGTTCTGACCTTCAATCGGCAAAAATGAGAAACCGAGCCATCACCGATGCGTTTGAACCTGGCTCAACGGTGAAACCTTTTGTTGTCTTAGCTGCACTGGATAATGGTGTCGCTGATAAAGACACCGTCATTGATACTGGCAACGGCATTATGCCAATCGGTGGTCAGAGAGTGCGTGATACATCCAAAGTAGGGAAAGCGGATCTGACTACGATTTTGAAGAAATCGAGTAACATCGGTGTCGCTAAGCTGGCGCTCGACATGCCTTTAGAAGCCCTGCTTGGTATGTATAGTTCGGTCGGGTTCGGTGAAATGTCTGGGCTTAACCTAGTGGGTGAAACTCCGGGGATATTTCCCAACCGACGTCGCTGGTCTAAGTTTGAGATTGCGACCTTAGCGTTCGGTTATGGTCTGACAATTACGCCTCTTCAACTGGCACATGCTTATGCGACGCTAGGCAACTACGGTAAATACCAACCGATTCACATTATCGAAAACAATCAGCAAGACTTGTCACGTCAGGTGATTGACGAAAATAATGCCCATATGGTGCTGAACATGTTGGAAACCGTGACCCAACCCGGAGGCACTGCGACCAAGGCCGCCGTTCCCGGTTATCGTGTGGCGGCAAAAACCGGTACATCTCGTAAAGCAATTGCGGGTGGCTATGGCGACGAATACTTCGCCTATACAGCGGGAGTTGCTCCTGTGAGTAATCCGCGAGTTGCTGTCGTGGTGGTAGTCAACGAGCCACAGGGGGATAACTATTACGGTGGTTCGGTTGCTGGCCCTGTGTTTTCCGAGATTTTAAAAGGCACACTACAGATATTGAATGTAGCGCCTGATGAAAACCGATTTAAAGAAGAATAAGTGAGACGTTAAATGTCCAAAGAACTCACACTGACTCATCTGCTTGCACCTTGGGTATCTCTTTCACACCAAGTCGGCAATGATGTTGCTATTCAAAGGCTAGAGCTCGACAGCCGTAAAATAAAGACGGGCTCGACGTTTGTTGCGATTAAAGGCCATACGGTAGATGGTCGACAATTTATTCATGCTGCAATTCAGCAAGGTGCGAACGCAATTATCGCTGAAGCAGATGAACAAAATACTCATGGAAAAGTTGAGCAGTTAGGCGGTGTTCCTGTGGTTTACATTGCCGATCTGAACCGGAACTTGTCTCAACTGGCAAGTCGCTTGCAACCACTCAGCCATAACCAGTTAATCGCAGTGACTGGAACCAATGGCAAAACCACCATCACACAGCTAATTGCTCAGTGGTTGGAGTTATCCGGCCAGCGTGCAGCAGTATTAGGTACAACAGGCAATGGCTTTCTTGAGTCGTTGACGCCTGCATTGAACACCACAGGTAATGCGCTTGAAATTCAGCAAACCTTGTCTGAATTAGAAGACCAAGGCGCACAATACACGGCGATGGAAATTTCCTCTCATGGCCTCGTGCAAAATAGAGTCAAGGCTCTCAGCTTTTCGGTAGGGGTGTTCTCAAACCTGAGTCGTGATCATCTTGATTATCATGGCACGATGGAAGAATACGCCCGAGCTAAACTGTCGCTGTTTACTGCGCATGATTGCGCTAAAGCGGTGATCAATATTGATGATACGGTCGGCGCGTCGTGGGTAGAACTGCTTGATGACTGTATTCCTGTTTCTTTGTCCCCGATTCAAACGGGCAAAGGGGTCTTCGCTACACAAGTTCAATATTCTGAAGCGGGTATTACCCTGAATTTTTCTGGTCAGTATGGTGATGGTCGCTTTACTGTTCCTTTGATCGGAGAGTTCAACGCTAGCAATGTGCTGGTGGCTTTTGCTGCCTTGTTGTCACTGGGTATCGATAAGCAGATATTGATTGAAAGTGCTAACCAACTTAAACCTGTTTTAGGTCGTATGGAATTGTTTCATGCACAAGGTAAAGCCAAGGTCGTGGTGGATTATGCCCATACACCAGATGCATTGGAAAAAGCACTGTTAGCTCTGAAAGTACATTGTAATGGACGACTTTGGGTCATATTTGGTTGCGGTGGGGACAGAGATACAGGCAAGCGCCCTATGATGGCTTCTATCGGCGAAAGGTTAGCTGATGTGGTGATCTTGACCGATGACAACCCACGCAGCGAATCGCCGTCAGCGATAGTAAAGGATATGCTGGTGGGTATGGCTTCACCTGAAAATGCCATTGTTGAACATGACCGCTATAAAGCTTTGGCACATGCACTAAAGCACAGTAGTGGTGACGATATTATTTTGCTCGCTGGTAAAGGCCATGAAGATTACCAAGTACTGGCTAATGAAACAGTCCACTATTCTGATCGAGAGTCCGCTCAACGACTTCTGGAGCTAACATTATGATTACTCTGATGCTGTCTCAGCTTGTTGATGTACTTGATGCCCAACTCATCGGTGATGATACCGCTATTGAATCTGTCTCAACGGATACGAGAACGATTGAGTCGGGGTCTCTGTTTGTTGCATTGGTGGGTGAGCGATTTGATGCCCATGACTTTGCAGGACAGGCTGCCGCGGCTGGAGCGAGCGCTTTGCTGGTCAGCAAAGCAGTTGACGTTCAGGTGCCTCAGCTATTAGTCGAAGACACCAAAGTCGCACTGGGCAAGCTGAGCCAGTTCGTTCATCAAGTGTGTCAAACACCAACTGTTGCGATTACGGGGAGCTGTGGCAAAACCACAGTCAAAGAGATGGTCGCTAGTATTATGACTCAGAAAGGCCAAGTGCTGTATACCGCTGGCAACTTTAACAATGATATCGGTGTTCCACTGACTCTGTTGCGTTCTCAACCGGAAGATGACTTTGCAGTTATTGAGCTCGGCGCCAATCATGTTGGAGAGATCGCTTATACGACGCAACTGGTTAGGCCGGATGTCGCAATGGTTAATAACGTTGCAGCAGCGCACTTGGAAGGCTTCGGCTCAATGGATGGAGTAAAACGTGCTAAAGGTGAAATTTATCAGGGGCTTAAACCTGGTTCTGTCGCGATTGTAAACCTAGATAGCAATGGTGGAGAACACTGGCGAGAAGTTCTGTCTGACAAAACGGTGAAGACATTTTCACTGTCTGATAACAGTGCGGAATATAAAGCGCGTAATGTAACAATGAACGTGAATGGTGAAGCTTCTTTTACCATTCAGACACCAGAGACGTCTTTCGATGTCAAACTTGGCATTATTGGTCAACATAATGTATCGAATGCATTGGCAGCGACGGCGTTGTCACTGGAATTGGGTGCAACAACAGAAATGATCGCCTCTGGCCTTGCCAACTTATCAAAAGTGAAAGGTCGAGTTGAAACTGTCGATCTAACCGATAGCATTAGACTGATTGATGACAGTTATAATGCCAGTGTTCCTGCTATGAAAGCGGCTGCAAATCTGCTGAATAGTTTTGATGGAGTGCGCTGGCTTGTTTTAGGCAATATGGCTGAGTTGGGGGAAGAAAGTCTTGCACTTCATCGCCAAGTCGGTGAACATGCTGCCCCATTTAAATTTGAACATGTGCTTACCTTTGGCGCTGATACCAAAGCGATCAGCGACGTTTGTCAAGGAATGCACTTTGATACTCATGACCATATGATTGAGTTTATTGAGCAGCAGCTCAGCCAGCAAACTGGCCCTCATACATTACTTGTAAAAGGGGCGAACAGTGCAGGAATGAGCAAGATCGCCGCTGCTTTGAAGGAGATGTATACATGATCATTTGGCTTGCAGAGCTTCTACAGCCATACTTTTCATTCTTCCGTTTGTTCGAGTACCTATCGTTTCGTGCCATCGTAAGTGTTTTGACCGCATTAGGCATATCTTTATGGATGGGGCCACGCATGATCCGTCGTTTGCAGATGCTGCAAATCGGTCAGGTCGTACGTAACGAAGGTCCAGAGTCACACTTTAGTAAACGTGGTACCCCGACAATGGGGGGGATCATGATCCTGACTGCAATTGTGACGACCGTTTTACTTTGGACCGATCTTTCCAATCCTTACGTTTGGGCGGTGCTTGCGGTCCTGATCGGCTATGGTGCTGTGGGCTTTGTTGATGATTATCGAAAAGTCGTGCGCAAAAATACCGATGGCCTGATCGCGCGATGGAAGTACTTCTGGCAATCGGCGATCGCTCTGGTTGTGGCCTTTGCTTTGTATGCACATGGTAAAGACACCTCGGCAACTCAGCTGGTTGTGCCTTTCTTTAAAGACATCATGCCTCAGCTTGGTCTGATGTACATCGTATTGACTTACTTTGTTATTGTCGGTACCAGTAATGCGGTTAACTTGACCGATGGTCTTGATGGCTTGGCCATTATGCCAACAGTCTTGGTGGCGGCAGGCTTTGCAGCGATTGCTTGGGCAACAGGTAATGTTAACTTCGCCAACTACCTGCACATTCCTTATGTTCCTCATGCTTCCGAGCTGGTGGTCGTCTGTACGGCAATAGTCGGTGCGGGTTTAGGATTCTTATGGTTTAACACCTATCCAGCCCAAGTCTTTATGGGCGATGTTGGTTCACTTGCACTAGGAGGCGCACTGGGCACAATTGCAGTTCTTGTTCGTCAAGAGTTTGTGTTGGTGATCATGGGCGGTGTATTTGTGATGGAAACCCTGTCGGTGATTCTTCAGGTTGGTTCCTACAAGCTACGTGGTCAACGTATTTTCCGTATGGCGCCTATTCACCACCACTACGAGCTGAAAGGTTGGCCTGAACCTCGTGTGATTGTGCGTTTTTGGATCATTTCTATTGTTCTGGTTTTAGTTGGTTTAGCAACACTGAAAGTACGTTAAGGAAAACGGAATTTGACTATGGATCGTTGGCAGAACATAGAGAGTGTTGTCGTTGTAGGGCTCGGTATTACCGGGCTCTCAGTCGTTAAATACTTAGCAAAATTGCCTTACAACCTCACCATTCGCGTCATCGATACCCGTGAAAATCCACCGGGAAGCGAAGCTCTCCCTCAAAGTGTTGAGTTACATGCTGGTGGCTGGAACAGCGACTGGTTGCTAAATGCGGATTTAGTGGTGGCGAACCCAGGCATCGCGCTTGCTACTACTGAAATTCAACAGGCGCTGAACGCAGGCGTACAAGTGGTTGGAGACATAGAGCTGTTTGCTTGGCAGGTGGATAAGCCAGTTGTGGCCATTACTGGTTCAAATGGGAAAAGCACTGTTACGGACTTGACGGGTGTCGTCGCCAATGCTGCTGGCGTGAAGACAGCGATTGGCGGCAATATCGGAGTGCCTGCGTTGGATCTGCTGGAGCAAGATGCTGACTTATACGTACTTGAACTCTCCAGCTTCCAATTAGAAACCACTTCTAGCCTCTCTCTAAAAGCCGCGGCATTCCTGAATTTATCGGAAGATCATATGGATCGTTATGACGATATGGAAGGATACCGTCAGGCAAAGCTTCGCATTTTAGAGCAAGCACAGACGTGCATTGTCAATGCAGATGATCCTGCGACCTACCCAGATAAGAAAGATGCCCCTCTAGTCGAATTTAGCCTTGAAAAACGTTGCGAGTTCCATGTCAAAGTAGTGGAAGGAAGAGAGTATTTGTGTCACCAAGATGCAAAAATACTGGCGTCTGACGAGCTAAGCCTAGTAGGAAGACATAATGTTGCTAATGCGCTGGTCGTACTTGCCCTACTCGAACAAGCAGGTGTTGATATTTCTCATGGAATAGATGCACTTAAGTCTTACAACGGTCTGACACATCGATGTCAGGTCGTTGCGGATAATAACGGCGTTAAATGGGTCAATGACTCGAAAGCAACCAATGTTGCGAGCACTTTAGCTGCGCTGTCAGGCTTATCACTCTCTGGTAAACTCTACTTGTTGGTTGGCGGAGATGGTAAAGGCGCTGATTTTTCAGAGTTACAGCCCGCTTTGGACCAATTGGATGTCCAGCTATGCTGCTTTGGCGCTGATGGCGACAAGTTTCTTCCTCTGCATCGCGATGCAAAACGTTTTGAGACTATGGAAGACATAGTGAAATGGGCTAGCCCAAGAATGGAAGCCGGTGACATGATTATGTTATCTCCAGCTTGTGCCAGCTTTGACCAATTTAAGAACTTTATGGTGCGCGGCGATGCTTTTACTGCGCTAGCCAAACATTATGCGTAGATAAGCCAACGGGAATGCAGATACGACACTTGCTAGCGAATACTAAACACTGGATGACCACTTCGTCACCAGAGGCTTTATTCGACCGTCAACTGGTGTGGATCTCTTTAGGGTTGATGTTGACGGGCCTAGTTATGGTGACATCGGCTTCGTTCCCAATCAGTTCACGCTTAACCGATCAACCTTTCCACTTTATGTTCCGCCACGCGATATTTTTAGTGTTAGCGTTATCGACGGCAAGTGTGATCCTCCAGGTACCACTGAAGAAATGGTCGCAGTACAGTACTTTATTGCTTGGGCTGTCGTTTTTCCTGCTTGTCGTGGTACTTGTTGCGGGTAAATCGGTGAACGGTGCTTCGCGCTGGATACCTCTAGGGCTATTTAACCTTCAGCCTGCTGAAGTCGCCAAACTGTCACTATTCATTTTCATGTCGGGCTATTTAGTACGTAAGCATGAAGAAGTGCGCTCTAGCTTCTTTGGCGGTTTTATTAAGCCCATTATTGTATTTGGAACCTTAGCAAGTTTGCTACTGCTTCAACCCGATCTAGGTACTGTCATCGTTATGTTGGTGACCTTATTCGGTATGTTGTTTATTGCTGGGGCCAAGCTCACCCAATTCTTGGCATTGATGGTGGTCGGGATTACCTCGGTTGTCGGCCTTATCTTGGTCGAACCTTACCGAATGCGCCGTGTGACGTCATTTCTTGATCCTTGGGAAGACCCGTTTGGTAGTGGTTACCAGTTAACTCAGTCACTGATGGCTTTTGGTCGCGGTGAGTGGTTTGGTCAGGGGCTGGGTAACTCCATTCAAAAACTAGAATACTTGCCGGAAGCGCATACAGACTTCGTTTTTGCCGTATTAGCTGAAGAGCTTGGCTTTGTCGGCGTGATATTGGTGTTAATACTGATATTTAGTCTGGTGGTTAAAGCGATTTTGATTGGGCGAAAAGCGTTTGATCATGATTTGTTGTTCGGTGGGTACCTGGCATTTGGCATTGGTATTTGGTTTGCTTTTCAGACCTTGGTCAACGTAGGCGCGGCGGCCGGTATGGTGCCGACAAAAGGCCTAACGTTACCTTTGATTAGCTACGGTGGTTCGAGTCTGATTATAATGTCGACCGCCGTTGCGATATTGCTCCGGATCGATCATGAATGTCGATTGATCGCATCGCATAGTGAGCTGCAACAGAAAGATGAAGATGAAAAAGAATAAGAGATTAATGGTGATGGCCGGAGGTACCGGTGGTCACGTATTTCCGGGTTTGGCGGTTGCCAAGAAGCTTCAGCAACAAGGATGGGAAATCCGTTGGCTAGGTACTGCTGATCGTATGGAAGCGGAACTGGTACCTAAGCATGGTATCGACATTGACTTTATTAAAGTCAAAGGATTACGTGGTCAAGGGCTAAGTCGCCTTATCAAAGCACCGTTTCAAATTGCGAATGCTATACTGCAAGCAAAGAAACATATGCAGAAATGGCAACCTGATGCCGTACTCGGTATGGGCGGGTACGTTAGTGGCCCTGGTGGTATCGCGGCTAAGGTGCTGGGGATTCCGGTTGTTCTGCATGAGCAGAATGCGGTGGCAGGATTAACCAACCAGTGGCTATCCCGTATCGCATCGAAGGTTTTTCAAGCGTTTCCTGGTGCTTTTCCCAACGCAGAGGTGGTCGGAAATCCTGTTCGTGAAGATGTCGTCGCTTTGCCTGAACCAGAACAAAGAATGGTCGAGCGCAAAGATACAATCCGCATCCTAGTGATGGGGGGGAGTCAAGGCGCGCAAATTCTCAACCGCACTATGCCAGAAGCAGTATCGAAACTTGGTGAAGGTTACGAAGTACGCCATCAGGCAGGTAAAAATAATCAGATTGACGTGTCAGCGGCATATCAAACGGCTGGTGTAGATAAGGCTGACACAACAGAGTTTATCGATAATGTCGCAGAGGCTTACGCTTGGGCAGATCTCATCGTTTGTCGTTCCGGTGCTTTAACCGTCTCTGAAGTGTCTGCGGCAGGTATCGGTGCGGTATTTATTCCCTTTATGCACAAAGACAGGCAGCAAGCGTTGAACGCTGATCATTTAGTGGAGTGCGGAGCAGCGAAAATGATCGAGCAGCCAGACTTGACCGTCGATAAGTTGGTGGATCAGATTCAGCAATTAGATCGAACTAAGCTGCTCGAAATGGCGAACAAAGCAAGAGCAGCAGCAAAATTAGACGCAGATACTAAAGTGGCTGATGCCATCATAGCGCTAACGAATTAACGAGATAGATTCATGACAATTCAACATACTCAAGACTTAGCGCAAATTCGCGCCATGGTGCCAGAAATGCGCCGTGTTAAATGTATCCATTTCATCGGTATCGGTGGCGCAGGAATGAGTGGGATTGCCGAGGTCCTACTTAATGAAGGTTACCAAATTACCGGTTCTGACTTAGCTGAAAACCCTGTCACAGAGCGGTTAGCTAAAAAAGGCGCGACCATCTTTATTGGCCATGCCGAAAGCAATGTGCATCAAGCCAGTGTTGTGGTTGTCTCGACGGCCATCAATGAAGAAAACCCTGAGATTAAAGCGGCAAGAGCGGCGCGAGTTCCTGTTGTCCGCCGAGCAGAAATGTTGGCGGAGCTGATGCGTTTCAGGCATGGGATTGCTGTAGCGGGAACACATGGCAAAACCACTACTACGGCCCTTGTGACACAGATATACTCAGAAGCGGAGCTTGACCCAACGTTTGTCAATGGTGGTCTAGTTAAAAGCGCAGGAACTAATGCTCGCTTAGGCTCTAGCCGTATTCTGATTGCTGAAGCAGATGAAAGTGATGCTTCTTTCCTTCACTTACAGCCGATGGTTAGCATTGTGACCAACATCGAAGCGGATCATATGGATACCTATGGTGGTGACTTTGAAACGCTGAAGCAAACCTTTATCGATTTTCTGCATAACTTGCCGTTCTATGGACAGGCGATTGTATGTATTGACGACCCGGTGGTTCGTGAGCTCATTCCTCGTATCAGCCGCCAAGTGATTACTTATGGCTTTGCTGAAGATGCTGATGTGCGAATTGAAAATTATTGCCAAGAGGGGCAGCAAGGCAAATTTACTGTGGTACGTCAGGGGCGTGCGAATCTCGATATCACCTTGAATATCCCTGGCCGACACAACGCGCTGAATGCAGCTGCAGCCATTGCGGTTGCGACAGAAGACGATATTGACGATGAGTCGATCTTACGTGCGATGGCAGGCACGCAAGGCACAGGACGTCGTTTTGAGCACCTAGGCGAGTTTGATACCGGTAATGGCAGTGCCATGTTGGTCGATGACTACGGTCATCATCCTACCGAAGTGGATGTGACCATTCATGCTGCTCGCAACGGATGGCAAGACAAACGACTCGTTATGATCTTTCAGCCACACCGCTACAGCCGAACTCGTGATTTATACGATGATTTTGCCAATGTACTAGAGCAAGTGGATGTGTTGTTAATGCTCGATGTCTACTCCGCGGGTGAAAAGCCAATAGCTGGTGCTGATGGACGGGCACTATGCCGAACGATTCGTAGTCGAGGCAAAATTGATCCTATTTTTGTTTCAGATAGCACGACCTTACCCTCTGTTTTAGCGAATGTTTTGCAAGATGGTGACTTAGTTCTAACTCAAGGTGCTGGTGATATTGGCAAAGTAGCAAAACAATTGGCGGCTTTTGAGTTAAATGTCGATAAGATGCATAAGGCGTGACTGAAAACGTGAGATTTCGATTATTTGAACGAATTAATGCAATTAAAGTGCGATTTCTCAATTTCAGTGTTTGATACTTTCAATGACGCCAGTATAATCCGAAGGTTAAAGTAATTGCTTTTGCCTTTTTTACGAAAAATGAGATAGGGATTAGAGTTGCGAGCGACTAGCAGGGACAACGGACTTGATTGAAAGCGCATTAAATGAAAGCCGTCGTTTGACTGATTCACCACTAGTTAAAAAGCATACCTTGGGTGGTGCATTTTTGCTGGTGGTTTTGCTGTTAATAGGCTCAATCCTTCACTCTACTTTATCTTGGATGTGGGATGATCAGCGTTTACCGCTTTCTAAAATCGTCCTTGAAGGAGAGTTGAAGTACGTTTCAGCTCTGGATGTGCAACGTGCCTTTGCTAAATTGCAGCATGTTGGGACCTTTATGTCTCAGGATGTAAAGGTACTCCAAGATACAGTCGAAGCGATCCCTTGGGTTTCTCATGCTTCAATTCGCAAGCAATGGCCCGATACTGTGAAAGTATTTCTGACTGAATATAAAGCTGTCGCTATCTGGAATGGAAACGAGCTGCTTAATAGTCAGGGACAAGTGTTTAACGGTGATATTGGCAAGTTGGCAGAAGAGCGTGTAAAGCTCTATGGCCCTGCTGAAACAAGTAAGGAAGTACTGGCGGTTTGGCGAAAAATTAGCCCGGAGTTTGCGGCGCTGAATCTGAAAATTTCCTCGCTGCTGCTGAATGATCGCCGTGCTTGGCAAATCATTCTTGATAACGGTATCCGACTTGAGCTGGGCAAAGAATCTTTAGAAGAGAGGGTGGAAAGATTCCTCTCTTTATACAAAAACTTAGGTAGTGACTCGCAAAGAGTCAGCTATATTGACCTCAGGTATGATACGGGAGCCTCAGTTGGTTGGTTCCCTGAGCAAGAGTTAGAACAAGAGAGTACAGATGACTAAGACCGCTGATGACAACATTATTGTTGGTCTTGATATAGGCACTGCAACCGTATCGGCTCTGGTTGGAGAAGTATTGCCTGATGGTCAGATAAATATTATTGGCGCTGGAAGTAGTCCTTCTCGTGGCATGGACAAAGGCGGTGTTAACGACCTTGAATCGGTAGTGAAATCGGTCCAACGAGCCGTTGACCAAGCCGAACTGATGGCAGAGTGTCAAATCAGTAATGTATTTATTTCTATCTCTGGTAGACATATTGCTAGCCGTATAGAAAAAGGCATGGGAACTATTTCTGACGAAGAAGTTTCTCAAGAAGATATGGACCGTGCGATTCATACTGCTAAATCTATCAAAATAGGTGACGAACAGCGCATTCTGCATGTAATTCCACAAGAATTTACGATTGATTACCAAGAAGGGATTAAAAATCCGCTAGGTTTATCAGGAGTAAGGATGGAAGTTAGCGTGCATTTGATCTCCTGCCACAATGACATGGCAAGAAACATTATCAAAGCTGTTGAACGTTGCGGTTTGAAAGTTGAGCATCTGGTTTATTCTGGTTTAGCAGCGAGTAATGCTGTGATCACTGAAGATGAACGTGAACTGGGTGTTTGCGTTGTCGATATCGGTGCTGGCACTATGGATGTATCGATTTGGACTGGTGGTGCACTGAGGCATACGGAAGTCTTTTCCTATGCAGGCAATGCTGTAACAAGCGATATTGCCTTTGCTTTTGGTACGCCAGTCAGTGATGCTGAAGAAATAAAAGTTAAATACGGCTGTGCTCTCAGTGAGCTAGTCAGCAAGGATGACACGGTTAACGTTCCTAGTGTGGGAGGTCGACCATCGCGCAGTTTACAAAGACAAACTTTGTCTGAGGTGATTGAACCTCGTTATACTGAGTTGATGGGACTAGTTAACCAAACTATCGATACCGTTCAGGGAAAGTTGCGTGAAGAAGGGATTAAACATCACCTTGCAGCTGGTGTGGTACTGACTGGTGGTGCTGCACAGATTGAAGGGTTGGTAGAGTGTGCGGAACGCGTATTCCGCAATCAAGTGCGAGTCGGCAAGCCTCTTGAGGTTAGTGGGCTAACAGATTATGTAAAAGAGCCGTATCACTCGACGGCGGTGGGTTTACTTCATTATGCAAGAGACAGCCAAATCAATGACGATGCAGAATACAATGAGCCGAAACGCCAATCTGTAACGACATTATTTGGACGCTTGCGTAACTGGATACAAAAAGAATTTTAACCTGAGCAGCAGGATAAACGGAGATAACACATGTTTGAACCGATGATGGAAATGTCTGACGACGCAGTAATTAAAGTCGTTGGGGTTGGTGGCGGTGGTGGTAATGCCGTTGAACACATGGTACGTGAATCCATCGAAGGCGTGGAGTTCATTAGCATCAACACTGATGCGCAAGCGCTTCGTAAAACAAGCGTTAATAGCGTAATCCAGATTGGTGGTGACATGACCAAAGGTCTGGGTGCAGGCGCTAACCCTCAGGTTGGGCGTGACGCTGCTCTCGAAGATCGAGATAGAATTAAAGAAGAGCTCGATGGTGCCGATATGGTATTTATCGCAGCTGGCATGGGTGGCGGTACAGGTACAGGAGCTGCTCCAGTTATTGCAGAAGTAGCAAAAGAGCTGGGCATTCTTACTGTCGCTGTTGTCACTAAGCCATTTAGCTTTGAAGGCAAAAAGCGTTTGGCTTTTGCTGAGCAAGGAATTGAAGAGCTGTCTAAACATGTAGACTCATTAATTACAATTCCAAACGAAAAGCTACTGAAAGTACTGGGTCGTGGTATCACTCTACTTGAAGCTTTTGCTAGCGCGAATGACGTACTTAAGAATGCAGTACAAGGTATTGCAGAGCTTATTACTCGTCCTGGCATGATTAATGTCGACTTTGCGGATGTTCGTACCGTGATGTCGGAAATGGGTCATGCAATGATGGGTAGCGGCGTTGCCAAAGGCGAAGACCGTGCTGAAGAAGCAGCTGAGATGGCTATCTCAAGCCCACTTCTAGAAGATATCGATCTCGCTGGTGCTCGTGGTGTTCTGGTTAACATTACAGCTGGTCTTGATATGCGTCTGGATGAGTTTGAAACAGTCGGCAACACAGTGAAAGCATTTGCTTCAGATAATGCTACAGTTGTTATTGGTACTTCGTTAGACCCTGATATGGCTGATGAAATTCGTGTGACTGTTGTTGCTACTGGTATTGGTACAGAGAAGAAACCTGACATCACATTGGTGGCTGGTGGAAAAACGAAAGTTGCCTCTGTTGCTCAGCCACAAACTCAGCCAGCAGCACCTACTCAGCAGCCAGCTGTCAATAAAGTGGAAGAAAAACCGGCACCAAGTTTGCAAGAGAAACCTCAGGTGACTCCTCAGCCGACAAGTTCTGCTCCTTCGAGCTCCGGTGCTGGTCAACAAAGTGCTGCACCGAAAGCTGATAAGGACACTGGGTATCTGGATATTCCAGCATTCTTACGTCGTCAGGCTGACTAAAATTAAATCATAATTTGACACTGTTCAAAATTATGGTACGATTCGCGGTCAATATTGCTTATTGACCGTGTTTTGTAGCAATTAGTACTGAGGCAAGCAGATGATCAGACAACGTACTCTGAAAGAAATGGTGAAAACAACTGGTGTGGGTCTCCACTCTGGTCGTAAAGTTACACTTACTCTTCGCCCAGCGGCTGCAAACACAGGTATTATTTACCGCCGTACGGATGTAAATCCACCTGTCGACTTTCCAGCAGATCCTGAATCCGTTCGTGACACTATGCTTTGTACCGCATTGGTTAACGACGAAGGTGTGCGTATTTCAACGGTTGAACACTTAAATGCCGCACTTGCTGGTATGGGGGTGGACAACATTATTGTTGAAGTAGACGCCCCTGAAATTCCAATCATGGATGGTAGTGCTAGCCCTTTTGTGTTCCTTCTGCAACAAGCAGGAATTGAAGAGCAAAACGCGCCGAAGCGATTTATTCGTATCAAAAAGCCTGTACGTTTTGAAGACGACGATAAGTGGGCGGAGTTTGTTCCATTCAACGGCTTCCGTATGGACTTTGAAATCGAATTCAATCACCCAGCGATTGATTCTGATGAGCAGCATTTATTGTTTGACTTCTCTTCGCAAGGCTTTGTGAAGGAAATATCCCGAGCTCGTACCTTTGGCTTTATGCGTGATATCGAATATCTACAATCGCAGAATTTGGTGTTAGGCGGTAGTTTTGATAACGCTATCGTGTTGGATGAATACCGTATTCTTAATGAAGAAGGTTTGAGATTCGAAAACGAATTTGTGACTCATAAAGTATTGGATGCTATTGGTGACCTTTACATGTGTGGGCACCCAATAATTGGTGAGTTCCGTGCGTTTAAATCTGGCCATGGTTTAAACAACCAATTGCTGCGTTCTGTTCTAGCAGATCAAGAAGCGTGGGAGTGGGTTACGTTTGAAGAAGAAGCGGTTTCACCGGTCGCTTTCGCAGAACCAAGTATGGTTGTAGCGTAAAAAGCATAAGATTTGAAAAGCCAGGCGAAAGCCTGGTTTTTTTGTTTTCGGCGTTTGCCGCGTGGCAAAGATCTGCCCAGAGCGCTTCAAAAGATCTTGCCGATCAAAGTGAGTTTTTAGGTCCAGTCGACAAATATATTCGGTTTGGCGGGTATATTTTTATTCTCAGCGGATAAACATCCATCATATAACGAACAAAAATAAAGAATGCTTCAAACAAATCACCTTGTTATTGGTCGTTAGAGGCAAAATTCCTTAAACTAACCGCCACTTAAGCCTTGAAATCTATAGTTCTCATCGCAATATCTGAGTAAAGTGATTTATCTCAGTATTCTTAGTTCAAAACTGTTAGAGACTGAAGGCATAGAATGTAGATCGGGCCCGATCTAAGTAAAGAGAGATGCATAGCAAATGATAACTAAGCTACTGACAAAGGTAATTGGCAGTCGCAACGACCGCACGTTACGTCGCCTTAGAAAAATTGTAAAAGAAATTAATAATTATGAGCCAACCTTCGAAGCGCTTTCTGATGAAGAATTGAAAGCCAAAACGGTTGAGTTCCGCCAGCGTCTTGAACAGGGTGAAACCTTAGATAAACTGTTACCAGAAGCGTTTGCGACAGTACGTGAAGCATCAAAGCGTGTTTATGGTATGCGTCACTTCGATGTCCAGCTTATTGGTGGTATGGTGCTCAACGCAGGTCAGATTGCTGAAATGCGTACTGGTGAAGGTAAGACTCTGACAGCGACGCTGCCCGCTTATCTTAATGCTCTAGCAGGAAAGGGCGTACATGTTGTTACCGTGAACGACTACCTAGCAAAGCGTGACGCTGAGACAAACCGTCCTCTTTTCGAATTCCTTGGCATGACAGTTGGCGTAAACGTGCCAAATATGCCGCCACCAGAAAAGAAACAAGCTTATCTAGCGGATATTCTATACGGAACCAACAATGAGTTTGGTTTTGATTACCTTCGCGACAATATGGCCTTCCGTGCTGAGGATCGTGTACAGCGTGCTCGCTTCTTTGCGGTAGTGGATGAAGTTGACTCGATTCTTATCGATGAAGCACGTACACCTTTGATTATCTCAGGTCCAGCAGAAGACAGTTCTGAACTATACACGCGCATCAATACCCTTATTCCACATCTTCAGAAACAAGATCAGGAAGACTCAGAAGAGTATCGTGGTGATGGTCATTACACGGTTGATGAGAAGTCGAAACAGGTCCACCTGACAGAGACTGGTCAAGAATTTGTTGAAGAGCTGATGATCAAGAATGGTCTAATGGAAGAAGGGGATACGCTATACTCTCCGGCAAACATTAGCCTGTTACATCACGTAAATGCAGCTCTACGTGCGCATGTTCTGTTTGAAAAGAACGTTGACTATATCGTCAATGAAGATGGCGAAGTGGTGATCGTTGACGAACATACTGGTCGTACTATGCCTGGTCGTCGTTGGTCAGAAGGTCTTCATCAAGCTGTTGAAGCTAAAGAAGGCGTGAAGATTCAGAACGAAAACCAAACGCTCGCATCTATTACCTTCCAGAATTTCTTCCGTTTGTATGAAAAATTATCTGGTATGACGGGTACTGCAGATACGGAAGCGTTTGAATTCCAATCTATTTATGGTCTTGAAACGGTTGTTATCCCAACCAACAAACCAATGATTCGTAACGATATGCCAGATGTGGTTTATCGTACTGAAGCAGATAAATTCAATGCGATCATTGAAGATATCAAAGAGCGTGTAGCCAAAGGTCAACCTTCTCTAGTGGGTACGGTTTCGATCGAAAAGTCTGAATTGCTATCCAACGCACTGAAAAAAGCGAAGATCAAACACAACGTCTTGAACGCGAAATTCCACGAACGTGAAGCGGAAATTGTTGCTGAAGCGGGTACACCGGGTGCGGTGACAATCGCTACGAACATGGCAGGTCGTGGTACTGATATTGTGCTAGGCGGAAGCTGGCAGGCGAAAGTGGATTCAATGCAGAATCCAACGCAAGAGCAGATCGAAGCTATCAAAGCAGATTGGAAAGAAGTACACGACAAAGTTCTTGAGGCCGGTGGTCTGCACATCATAGGTACTGAACGTCACGAATCTCGCCGTATTGATAACCAGTTACGAGGCCGTTCTGGTCGTCAGGGTGATGCAGGTTCTTCGCGTTTCTATCTATCAATGGAAGATTCACTATTGCGCATCTTTACGTCTGATCGCATGGCTAGCCTTATCCAGAGTGGTATGGAAGAAGGGGAAGCGATTGAATCTAAGATGCTATCTCGCTCCATCGAAAAAGCACAACGTAAGGTGGAAGGCCGTAACTTCGATATCCGTAAACAACTGCTTGAATACGATGATGTAGCGAACGATCAACGTAAAGTCGTGTATGAGCTTCGCGATGAGCTGATGAATGTAGAAGACATCAGCGAAATGATTGAGCAAAACCGTGCTGATGTAATCAGCGCTGTGATTGATGAGTACATTCCGCCACAATCTCTGGAAGATATGTGGGATGTAGAAGGCCTTCAAGAGCGTCTGAAAAACGACTTCGATTTGGATGCGCCAGTTAAACAGTGGCTCGAAGAAGACGACAAGCTGTACGAAGAAGCACTGCGTGAGAAGATCCTTGATACGTCTGTTGCTGTTTACAAAGAGAAAGAAGCAGTGGTGGGTGAGCAGGTACTGCGTAACTTTGAAAAATCCGTCATGCTACAAACGCTGGATACGCTTTGGAAAGAGCACTTGGCAGCAATGGACCATTTACGTCAAGGCATCCACCTACGCGGCTACGCGCAGAAGAACCCGAAACAAGAGTACAAGCGTGAGTCGTTTGAGTTGTTTGAAGGTCTTCTAGATGCGCTTAAATCAGACGTCATTACTGTTCTGTCGAAAGTGCGAGTTCAGCAACAAGAAGAAGTTGAACGTATGGAAGCACAGCGCCGTGCCCAAGCGGAAGAAGCGGCTCGTCGTGCTCAAGCTCAACATGCATCAGCTGAGAATCAACTTTCTGATGAAGAGGGCAATGAAAGTACACATCAGCCAATGGTTCGTGAAGAACGCAAAGTTGGCCGAAACGAGCCATGCCCTTGTGGTAGCGGTAAGAAATACAAACAGTGTCACGGTCAAATTAATAGCTAATTTGAAATCGTCAATGAAAAGTAAAGAGTCGCTTAGGCGGCTCTTTTTTTAAGGAAAATTACTATGAAACGTATTCATATTGTTGCTGCCATCATTTTTAATTCCGACCAATCGGAAGTGTTCATTACCAAGAGACCAGACGACAAGCATAAAGGAGGCTTTTGGGAGTTTCCTGGTGGCAAAGTGGAGTCGGGCGAAACCATAGAGCAAGCGATTGTTCGTGAGCTGGATGAAGAAGTCGGAATTCAGGTGAGAGAGCAGAGTTTGTTTGAGCACCTTGAGTATGACTACCCGGAAAAATCACTCAAGTTTGATTTCATCAGCGTGACCAGATTTGACAACACTCCTTATGGTAAAGAAGGGCAACAAGGGGTTTGGGTTCCAGTCTGTGAGCTTGCTGACTATGCATTCCCAGAAGCTAACATGCCTATTTTACGTCGCGTGATGAACGAGTTTGCTTAGAGATAGCTAAGGGTTGATCGTTTTGAGAAAAATTTAGTCATGAAAGATCATCCGACCCTAGCCAGCAGTGCTTAATGTTGGTAGTTTTAATCCACTAAGCACAAGTAATGATAATAATGGAGAGATGCAATGGTACGTATTGCAATTGCAGGAGCTGCGGGCCGTATGGGCCGAAACTTAGTTAAAGCCACTTATTTGAACCAGCAGGCTCAGGTAGGTGCAGGCTCCGAGAGACCAGAGTCATCTTTAGTCGGTGTGGATATTGGTGAACTGTGTGGTGAAGGGAAGTTTGACATCGTACTTACTGATGATCTAACAAAAGACATCGATAACTTTGATGTGATCGTCGACTTTACTGCACCTTCAAGCACGCTTGCCAACCTTGAGCTCTGCAAGCAACACTCAAAGGGCATCATTATTGGTACGACGGGGTTTACCGAGCAAGAACGTGAACAAATTGACGCGTATGCTCAGTACGTGCCTGTGGTTATGGCACCAAACTACTCTGTGGGTGTAAACCTGGTCTTTAAGCTCCTCGAAAAAGCCGCCAAGGTGATGGGCGATTATTGCGATATTGAAATTGTTGAAGCACACCATCGTCATAAAGTAGATGCACCATCAGGCACTGCAATTGGTATGGGAGAAGCGATTGCTGATGCTATGGGCAACAAGCTAAGTGATGTGGCAGTCTACGCACGTGAAGGCATCACAGGTGAGCGTACTAAAGATGAAATTGGCTTCGCGACCATCCGCGCCGGTGACATCATTGGTGAGCATACAGCAATGTTCGCTGATATTGGCGAACGTGTAGAAGTGACCCATAAAGCCACAGATCGTATGACTTTTGCTAATGGTGCAATTAAGGCAGCGGTTTGGCTTAATGAGAAGCCAGCGGGCTTTTACACTATGACAGATGTATTGGGTCTAAACGAGCTTTAGTTTGTAGGGATTTGTCCGGCTTCTTAGTATTAAAATGAAGCTAGAAACTAAAAATAAATAATTATGCGCTGGGCTTGCCCGGCGCTTTTTGTATCTGGCTTAAATTGGCAATCCAATAAACTAGTTGAAGTACGATATTTGCATCTAAGTTTATTGCTTATTTTGGTTGCTTGTGTGTTAATTTTTGTTTAGTTGCTTAAAAGTGGTGGTAACTATGTGTTGTTCAACGTTTGCGCGAAAATGATAATAAAAACCGTGATCTCGGATATGTTGAAAATACTCCATTTCATAATTTGTTCACCTTATCTCCTTGTTAGCGGGACTAAACTGTATATTTTAGCCATCTAAAAACATTTTTGGTTTTAACTGCTCTAAATATTAAATTTATTTTTGCGTCTCTGTTGACACTTCTTTATCGCCTCATTAGAATACCGCCAATTTGTCTAAATAACCTGAAAGCGCTTTTTTATTGCGTGAAGGAAGGCAAGTTTGCAGTTTAATTTATTATTTTTGCATTTTTATTCTGGAGGTTGTCTTGAGTAAATCAGCACTGTTAGTCCTAGAAGATGGGACAGTGTTCCGCGGAGTTTCCATTGGAGCAGATGGGTCGTCCGTTGGTGAAGTTGTTTTTAATACCTCGATGACGGGGTACCAAGAAATCCTCACTGATCCTTCCTATTCCCAACAAATCGTAACACTTACTTATCCTCACATAGGCAATACCGGAACCAATTCCGAAGACGAAGAATCCTCTTCCATTCATGCACAAGGCCTTGTGATTCGCGATCTCCCTCTAATCGCTTCTAACTTCCGTAACGAACAATCCCTTTCTGATTACCTCAAATCGCAAAACATCGTTGGTATCGCTGATATTGATACGCGCAAGCTGACTCGCATTCTGCGTGAAAAAGGTGCACAAAACGGTTGTATCGTTGCGGGTAACAACTTAGACGAGGCTCTAGCTCTGGCTAAAGCAAAAGAATTCCCTGGCCTAAAAGGTATGGACCTTGCGAAAGAAGTTACAACAAAAGAAGCGTATCAATGGAAACAAGGTTCGTGGACGCTCGAGGGTGGACTTCCTGAGGCGCAAGACGACAGCGAATTGCCATATCACGTTGTTGCCTATGACTTCGGTGCAAAACGAAACATTCTGCGTATGCTCGTTGACCGAGGTTGCCGCTTAACAGTAGTTCCTGCTGAAACCAGTGCAGAAGAAGTTTTGGCGCTTAACCCTGACGGCGTGTTCTTGTCAAACGGCCCTGGTGACCCTGAACCATGTACTTACGCTATCGAAGCGACCAAAGTGTTCTTGGATAAAGGTTTGCCAATCTTTGGTATCTGTTTAGGTCACCAAATCCTTGCGTTAGCGTCTGGTGCGCAAACCGTTAAGATGAAATTTGGCCACCACGGTGCTAACCACCCAGTTAAAGACCTAGATCGTAATGTTGTGATGATTACTTCTCAGAACCACGGTTTTGCTGCTGATGAAGCAACATTGCCTGAGAACCTACGTGCAACTCACGTGTCACTATTTGATGGCTCTCTACAAGGTATCCACCGTACAGATAAGCCAGCATTTAGCTTCCAAGGTCACCCTGAAGCAAGTCCTGGTCCACATGACGCAGCACCACTATTTGACCACTTTATCGAACTAATCAAACAACACAGCGCTTAATTCGGAGTAGTAGAGAATGCCAAAACGTACTGACTTAAAAAGTATTCTAATTCTAGGTGCAGGCCCGATTGTTATTGGTCAGGCATGTGAGTTTGACTACTCTGGTGCTCAAGCATGTAAAGCACTGCGCGAAGAGGGTTATCGAGTTATCCTTGTAAACTCTAACCCTGCAACCATCATGACTGACCCAGACATGGCGGATGCGACTTACATCGAACCAATCCAGTGGGAAGTGGTTCGCAAGATCATTGAGAAAGAACGTCCAGATGCAGTACTGCCTACTATGGGTGGCCAGACGGCTCTTAACTGTGCTCTAGACCTTGAGAAGCACGGCGTACTTGAAGAGTTCGGCGTAGAGATGATCGGTGCAACTGCTGATGCTATCGACAAAGCAGAAGACCGTTCTCGTTTTGATAAAGCGATGAAGTCCATCGGTCTAGAGTGTCCACGTGCGGATACGGCTAAGACGATGGAAGAAGCTTACAAAGTTCTCGATATGGTTGGCTTCCCATGTATCATTCGTCCTTCATTCACTATGGGTGGTACTGGTGGTGGCATCGCTTACAACAAAGAAGAGTTCGAAGAGATCTGTCGTCGTGGTTTGGACCTTTCTCCAACCAACGAGCTTCTAATCGATGAATCACTAATCGGTTGGAAAGAGTATGAGATGGAAGTGGTTCGTGACAAAGCGGACAACTGTATCATCGTATGTTCTATCGAAAACTTCGACCCAATGGGTATTCACACTGGTGACTCAATTACAGTGGCACCAGCCCAAACGTTGACTGACAAAGAGTACCAGTTGATGCGTAATGCATCTCTAGCAGTACTACGCGAAATCGGTGTTGAGACAGGTGGTTCAAACGTACAGTTTGGCATTAATCCGAAAGATGGCCGCATGGTTATCATCGAGATGAACCCACGTGTATCTCGCTCTTCTGCTCTTGCTTCTAAAGCAACAGGTTTCCCAATCGCTAAGATTGCAGCGAAACTGGCTGTTGGATTCACTCTTGATGAGCTACAGAACGACATCACGGGTGGCGCGACTCCTGCGTCATTCGAACCAACAATCGATTACGTAGTAACTAAGATTCCTCGTTTTAACTTCGAGAAATTTGCAGGTGCTAACGACCGCCTGACAACTCAGATGAAGTCCGTTGGTGAGGTTATGGCTATCGGCCGTAACCAACAAGAATCTCTACAAAAAGCGCTTCGTGGCCTTGAAGTTGGTGCCAACGGTTTTGACGAAATGGTTGATCTGGATGCGCCTGATGCACTAACAACCATTCGTCATGAACTAAAAGAAGCTGGCGCTGAGCGTATCTGGTACATCGCAGACGCATTCCGTGCTGGTATGTCAGTAGATGGCGTATTCAATCTAACGGCAATTGACCGTTGGTTCCTAGTTCAGATTGAAGAACTGGTTAACCTGGAAAACCAAGTTAAGGCAGGCGGTTTTGCTGGCTTGACTGAAGATGTGCTACGTAAGATGAAGCGTAAAGGTTTCTCTGATGCTCGTCTCTCTTCAATTCTTGGTGTCTCTGAGAACGAAATTCGTCGCCTGCGTGACCAGTACGATATCCACCCAGTATACAAGCGCGTTGATACTTGTGCGGCTGAGTTCTCTTCTGACACCGCTTACATGTACTCATCTTACGATGAAGAGTGTGAAGCGCAGCCGACAGACAAAGACAAGATCATGGTTCTTGGTGGTGGTCCAAACCGTATCGGCCAAGGTATCGAATTTGATTACTGTTGTGTACACGCTTCACTAGCTCTGCGTGAAGATGGTTATGAAACTATCATGGTTAACTGTAACCCAGAGACAGTTTCTACTGACTACGACACGTCAGACCGTCTGTACTTCGAACCAGTTACGCTTGAAGATGTGCTTTCAATCGTACGTGTAGAGCAGCCAAAAGGGGTTATCGTTCAGTACGGTGGTCAAACTCCACTTAAGCTGGCTCGTGCTCTAGAAGCAGCAGGTGTACCAATCATCGGTACTAGCCCTGATGCCATAGACCGCGCTGAAGACCGTGAGCGTTTCCAAGCTGCCGTTGACCGTCTGGGTCTTCTACAGCCAGAAAACGCAACAGTAACGACAATTGAGCAAGCGGTAGAGAAATCGAAAGAAATTGGCTTCCCACTGGTTGTACGTCCTTCATACGTACTAGGTGGTCGCGCAATGGAAATCGTCTACGACGAGCAAGACTTACGCCGCTACTTCAACGAAGCGGTGAGCGTATCGAACGAGTCACCAGTGCTTCTGGACCGTTTCCTAGACGACGCAACTGAAGTAGATATCGATGCTATCTGTGACGGCGAGCGCGTAGTTATCGGCGGTATCATGGAGCACATCGAGCAAGCGGGGGTTCACTCTGGTGACTCGGCATGTTCACTACCTGCTTACACGCTAAGTCAGGAAATCCAGGATAAGATGCGTGAGCAAGTAGAGAAGCTAGCTTTCGAACTTGGTGTACGCGGTCTGATGAACACTCAGTTTGCTGTTAAAGATAATGAAGTTTACCTAATCGAAGTAAACCCTCGTGCTGCTCGTACAGTACCATTCGTATCTAAAGCAACGGGTGCTCCACTAGCGAAAATCGCTGCACGTGTTATGGCGGGTCAATCTCTAGAGTCTCAGGGCTTTACTAAAGAAATTATCCCACCTTACTACTCAGTGAAAGAAGTGGTACTTCCGTTCAACAAGTTCCCTGGTGTTGACCCACTGTTAGGTCCAGAGATGCGCTCTACTGGTGAGGTAATGGGTGTAGGTGCAACGTTCGCAGAAGCTTACGCGAAAGCAGAACTTGGTTGTGGCGCAGTTTACCCAGAAGGTGGTCGTGCACTGCTGTCAGTTCGTGAAGGCGATAAGCAGCGTGTGGTAGACCTGGCGTCTAAGCTAACTAAGCTTGGTTACCAACTGGATGCAACGCACGGAACAGCAGTTATCCTAGGCGAAGCAGGTATCAACCCACGTCTGGTGAACAAGGTACACGAAGGTCGTCCACATATTCTTGACCGTATCAAGAACAACGAGTACACCTACATCGTCAACACCGCGGCAGGTCGTCAAGCGATTGAGGATTCAAAAGTACTACGTCGTGGCGCATTGGCTGAGAAAGTGAATTACACAACGACACTGAATGCAGCGTTTGCAGTGTGTATGGCACATACGGCTGACGCTAAAACGTCAGTGACTTCAGTTCAAGAGCTGCACGCTAAAGTGGCACAGAACGAAGCGTAATAAAAACCAGTAGGCTCGCAACAGAGCCTATATGACAACCTCATTGCCCGCTCTTTTGAGCGGGCTTTTTTATGCGGTGTATTAGAATGATGAAAAAATGGAATAGGTCAATTTCGATGCTTTCCTTATCCGACTGGAAAGCTCAGTGTTATGGTTATGGCCATTGTTTCGCTGTTTAGACATACGTCATGGAAATCTCCCTCGAAATACTGACCGTACTTTTCTTTGTTGCTACCGCTGCAGGCTTTATCGATGCCATGGCTGGTGGCGGTGGTTTATTAACGCTACCTGCGCTACTAGCGGCGGGTGTTCCCCCGACTCAAGCCTTAGCGACAAACAAGTTGCAAAGCTCATTTGGGAGTTTTTCTGCTAGCTGGTATTTCGTGCGTAACGGTATTGTCAGCATTAAAGAAATGCGCTTAGCCATCCTGTGTACTTTCATCGGCTCGGCGATTGGCGCAGAAGCAGTGCAGTATATTGACGCAAGTACCCTGACCAGTCTTATTCCCATTCTTCTTGTCGCTATCTCGCTTTACTTTTTGCTGATGCCAAAAACGAAACAACACTCGGGGCAAGCCAAGCTGTCAGAAGCGATGTTTGCTTTGTCCGTAGGCGGTGGGGTTGGGTTTTATGATGGTTTCTTCGGCCCGGGAACAGGCTCCATTTTTACTGTGTGTTTTGTTGCCATTGGGCATTTTTCGTTGGTCGATGCGACCGCTCGTACCAAGGTGTTGAACTTTACTTCTAACATCGCTGCATTATTGTTTTTTGTGTTGGCAGGGCTGCCTATTTGGGAGTTAGGATTGGTGATGGCAGTCGGTGGGTTCTTTGGGGCTCGTATGGGAGCGAAAGTGGTCGTGACCAAAGGACAAAAATGGATCCGTCCCCTAGTGATCGTGATGTCGATGGCGATGGCATTTAAACTGCTTTGGGAACAGCATCAACAATGGTTGCTATCAGCTTTTTAACTCGAGGCGACTGATACACACTCTGTCTGACGCAAATATGGATAGGTCGGATTAGGTGTTGTAATTGTTTGAAATGAAAGCAATGTTTATCGGGAATATTGAGCGCTTTAATTATTGAGTGAGGGATCAACGCTGGCGCTGTTCCGCCTAATGCCAGCTGAGCTGCAGCGGTGTAAGCATCCATTTCCATGATTGGCTTGATACCGAGCTTTTCTAGTGTGATGAGTTGGTAGCTGTTGGCGGGATTGGTCAAATCGTTGGTGATGATTTTGTCGGGTAATTGCTTTAAAGGTGCATCGTTTACGACAGCGAAAGGCTCATCAAATAAGTGAAAGGTCATCAAGCCATGGTGGGCTGGCAGTAAACCCGCGCAGAGGCCCAGCGTTGCTTTACCTGATTGAACATGTTCTACAATACGAGGTGTGTGGTTGGTCGTGATAGTAATGTACTGATCGCTTTTAATGTAGTTGCCAATGGTCTTGCCTAGGTACCCTGCAATTAAAGACTTTGAGCTATCGAGTTTGATGAGGGAGGTATCTTCCAACTCTTGTTGTTCATAGATCAGACCTCGCAGCTCGTTAAAAGAAGGACCTATGTTGTCAATCAGAGCCTGCCCATCGGGTGTTAGTTTGATTGAACGGCCAGAAGGTTCGATCAATTTCTTACCGAGTTTTTTTTCCAGGTTGGCGATTCGTTTACTGACTGCTGATTGACTGATATACAGTAAGCTGCCAGTTCGGCTCATGGTTTTCGCTTTACTAAGAACTAATAAAGTTTCGATGCCTTCAAGTAACATAGCTACTGATGAAAACTAGGAATGGGTCAATCAATGTAACGGAAAAAAAGCTCGCTTGCACTGCTTCTTTCTAAAGTCATAAAAAACGACGCCATTAAGGCGCCGTCGTCATGTTCAATGTACCACTCACTGAATTATAGAGACTCAGTAAATGTACGCGCAATTACGTCTCGTTGTTGTTCAGTCGTTAGTGAGTTGAAACGAACAGCGTAGCCAGAAACGCGGATAGTTAGCTGAGGGTATTTCTCAGGGTTTGCAACTGCATCTTCTAGAGTTTCACGCTTAAGAACGTTAACGTTCAGGTGTTGACCACCTTCGATGCGAGGTGCTTTCTCGATCGCAACTTCGCGGCTTTCGTATTCGCCAAGTTCGTTGATTGCTACAACTTGGTCAGTTTCAAAACCTGAGTTTGCAGCCACGCAGCGTGCTTCATTTTTTTCACTATCAAGTAACCAAATAGAGTTCAGTAGTGCATCGTTTGCCGCTTTAGTAATTTGAATGCCTTGAATCATCACAGTCTCCTATCCACATTAGTGGTTTTATTGGTGTTAATTTCCGAATTTCGTCGAGCTGCGTATTATATAACCCGAAATTACTTTGATGGTTTTGATTTAAGTCAAATAACTACCAATGTCATTATTAATTTGGTGGTTAATATGTTGATTTGAATCAATAATATCATATATAGCAATGGGTTGTGGTCTTGGTGATAGATTCGGATTTTTATTTTTGTTGTAATTTTACTATAAAAGCAATGTGGTTGTTGAGGTGAGCCCAATAACTTGCTGTAATTCGTGCCATATATTGAAAGTAAAAAGTGATAAAGCAACATGTTAGAAAAGTCGTACGGTAACAAGTTTATCGGTGCTCATGTTTCCGCAGCAGGTGGTGTTGATCAGGCACCACTGAGGGCAAAAGAGATAGGAGCAAATGCGTTTGCCCTATTTACTAAAAATCAGCGCCAGTGGAGTGCCAAACCGCTTGATGAAACAACCATCGCCGCATTTAAGTCTAATTGTATAAAGCTCGGCTTCACCGCTGATAAGATACTCCCACACGATTCTTATTTGATTAATCTTGGCGCTCCGGAAGAAGAAAAGCTTGAGAAATCTCGCGCTGCATTTATCGATGAAATGCATCGTTGCCATCAACTTGGACTAACCTTGCTCAATTTTCATCCTGGGAGTCATTTAAAGAAAATTTCTGAGAAGGAGTGCTTAGCTCGAATCGCGGAATCGATCAATATTGCCCACCAAGCGGTACCAAACGTGATAGCGGTGATCGAAAATACCGCGGGTCAGGGTACCAACCTAGGTTGGCGATTTGAACATTTAGCTGAAATCATTCAACAAGTTAATGATAAATCCCGAGTTGGTGTGTGCATTGATACCTGCCATACCTTCGCAGCAGGGTATGACTTGAGCAGCTTTGATGCTTGTGAGGCTACTTTTGCTGAATTTGAGCGTGTTGTTGGTATGCCTTACTTAAGGGCAATGCACATTAATGATTCAAAGATCACCCTAGGTGGGAAGGTCGATCGTCACCACGCATTAGGCAAAGGAGAAATTGGTTGGTCATGTTTTGAGTATATCGCCAAAGATCCTCGATTTGACCATATCCCATTGATTCTAGAAACAATAGAACCGGAAAGTTGGCCTGACGAAATTGAGTTTATACGTCAGCATCATGTTACTCAGCTCAAGGAAATGGCCTAACTATTTAAAAGTGGCATTAATTTTTCATAGTGAGTGTAGGTACTCAGACAAATAAGGATGCCATTATGCCTTACACTTCTTTTTATACTACTGCACGTTCGACACGCCTTCCTGTTCCTAATCGTCATGTGACGGGGCAGGGGCATTATCGGATCCCACAAAAAAGCTAGTTCACTTTATCGCTTTGTTCCTTCATGACTTTTTGCGACAATTGCTTGAGCGTAAATAGCAGAAGGAACAAAACATGAACCCGTCACTGACATGGCAAGACGTCATTGGGGCTGAAAAGCAGCAGGACTATTTTCAGCAGACGTTGAATTTTGTTGAATCGGAAAGGGCAGCAGGTAAAGCGATCTTTCCTCCGGCAAAAGATGTGTTTAATGCCTTTCGGGCGACTGAGTTCAATGATGTGAAAGTCGTCATTCTGGGACAGGATCCTTATCACGGCCCTCGACAGGCTCATGGTCTGTGTTTCTCTGTATTACCAGGTATCAAGACTCCTCCCTCTTTAGTCAATATGTATAAAGAGTTAGCACAGGACATTGATGGTTTTCAGATTCCGGCGCATGGTTACCTTCAAAGCTGGGCTGAGCAAGGTGTTCTGTTACTTAACGCTGTTCTTACGGTCGAACAAGGAAAAGCCCATTCGCATTCTAAAACCGGTTGGGAAACCTTTACAGACAAAGTCATTGAAGCGGTTAATCAGCATCAGTCTGGCGTGGTGTTTTTGCTTTGGGGCTCTCATGCGCAAAAGAAGGGGCGTTTCATCGACCGCAATAAGCACCATGTATTAGCTGCGCCACACCCTTCTCCGTTGTCAGCGCATCGTGGATTTTTCGGGTGCCGACACTTTTCACAAGCAAATCAAATTCTTAACGCCCAAGGTAAAGCAACGATCGATTGGCATCTGCCAACTCAGGTTAGTGTTTAGCTCTTGCCAAGGCTAATTGCCCAATTTTCGAGCAACATCAAGACTTGAATGGCACTTCTTTTATACACTTACTAAAAGTAGGTGTTAAGGAGAAGCGCTATGATGATTGAAAGGATAAGGCGAGAGCATGGTTACATGGTTCGTTTGCTGGCAGTATTGAGGCAAAAGATTGTCCTACTAAAGGAAGAACAGACCATCAATTACAGTTTGGTGAGAGAAATCGTGGACTATCTGGCTCACCACTCTGAGCGTGTCCATCACCCTAAAGAGGATATTCTCTACCACTATTACCTAGAGCATTATGGCCATCACACGGATATCGAGAATCTTGAACTAGAGCATGAGACATTATCACAAAGGACTCATGCTTTTCTCGATACTGTTGATATGATCCTCCAAGATGCTGTGGTTCCTCAAGACCTGTTTGTGCAGCAACTCGAAGATTTTATCCTGACGCAAAAACGCCACTTGGATCTTGAAGAGCAGTCTATATTGCCTCTCATTAATAAGAGATTTACCTTGCAAGATTGGCAAGCCGTCGAAAAACGTTGGAGCGTCACTGAAGACGACCCTGTTTTTGGTGACACCATTGCAGAGCAGTATCAGCAATTAGCGCAACGCGTTAGGCAAGTCGATCAAGAGTGTGTCTGACAACCTAGATATCAGTAAACAAAAAGAGGCGCATAAGCGCCTCTTTTTAATGTCAGTAATCTAGGTTGTCGATATCGTCGAATCCGATGTCCATATCTTTTAATTCGCGTTGAAGTCTCTGCCTGTCCTTTATTGCTTCGATTTCACGCCATTTACGCTTTGCAGGTTTTGAGCGTGTTGCCCGAGTTTTTGGAAAATCCATTTCCATGATTTCTTCAAAGTTTAAGCCTTCCATAAGCTACCTCTTTTAATTATTACTCTTTGAAGGGGTACTGTTTAAATACCATTCCGTTTGGAGAGTAACTTTGATTCGTTTCTCATTTGTTACGATTTAATGAAGTTTTCACGCTGTTTTAGACTTTGCTTCACAGAAAAATGGGCGTTGATTGATGTTTTTTTGTTCGAACGACTTACCGAAAACGATTAAATTCTTAAGAAATGAATGTTAACGCAGTGTGTGAAAAAACAGCGGTTCGTTTTGCTATGCAATTAGATTTATTTAGAGCAGTTGAGTAACAGATTTTGTGAATTGATTGTCTGGGCAAACTCTTCTCTCAGTCCTTGGTGATAAAGGAGTGTCAAATATTTGAGGCTATGTGATTTCATATGGAGTTGCCTGTTCTGTATTGTTGTTAAATTTTGATGTTAATGTTCTGTATTTGTGGTTTTTATGTTCTTTTTTGTGTTAACTAATGGTGATTTTATAGTGAAAAATAACAATGTTATTTGTTTGGTTGCATATTGATTTTTGATATTCTTGATTGCATTATCCGCCCGTCAAAAAATACGCTGGTACGTAAAATGGAAGCATGAGGCGCGTTTTACATATCTGAGTTGCACAATAATTACACAATAATACTGAGCAGAATTGACACTTGGTTTGCAACTGGATGGAAGGCTGGGAAGCAGAGATCAGCGAAAACTCACTACGAGGATCTTATGACAGATTTAATTAATTTGATGAATGACCTACTTTGGGGCTCTATTCTTGTTTATCTCCTAGTCGGTGTCGGTGTGTACTTCACATTCAGACTGGGCTTTATCCAGTTCCGCCATTTTGGCCACATGTTTTCGGTACTTAAGAACAGCCGTAAAGCGGATAAAGCGGGTATCTCATCATTCCAAGCTTTGTGTACTAGCCTAGCTGCCCGTGTGGGTACAGGTAACATGGCGGGTGTTGCTGTTGCTCTGACGGCTGGTGGCCCAGGTGCAATTTTCTGGATGTGGCTGATTGCCATGCTGGGTATGGCAACGTCGTTTGCTGAGAGTACATTGGCGCAGTTATACAAAACCAAAGATGATGACGGTAACTACCGTGGTGGTCCTGCGTACTACATGGAGAAAGGTTTGGGTATGCGCTGGATGGGCGTATTGTTCTCTATCTTCCTGATCATCGCTTTTGGTTTGGTATTTAACGCGGTTCAAGCTAACTCTATTGCTGGAGCTATGAATACGGCATTTGGTTGGGATGAAACCTATGTTGGTATTGCCGTTGTTCTGTTATCCGCTGTGGTTATCTTTGGTGGTATCAAGCGTATCGCTCGCGTAGCAGAAATGATTGTTCCTGCCATGGCGCTGCTTTACCTATTATTGGCACTGTTCGTTATGTTTATGAACATCGACAAGTTGCCGGCTGTACTGAGCTTGATCTTCAAGAGTGCCTTTGGCCTACAAGAAGCAGCGGCGGGTGGTTTAGGTTACGCAATTGCACAAGCAATGATTAACGGAATCAAACGTGGTCTGTTCTCAAACGAAGCCGGTATGGGTTCTGCGCCAAACGCAGCGGCATCAGCAACACCTTATCCGCCACACCCTGCGTCTCAGGGCTATGTTCAGATGTTAGGTGTGTTTATGGACACTATCGTGATCTGTTCAGCAACGGTGGCAATTATCCTGATGTCCGGTGAGTACGTACCGCATGGTGAGATCACGGGTATTGAACTGACTCAGGCAGCGTTGAGCTCTCAGGTGGGCTCGTGGGGTGGTATCTTTGTAGCCGTAGCGATTTTCTTCTTCGCCTTTACGTCTATTATTGCTAACTACTCATACGCGGAAACAAACCTTATTTTCCTTGAGCATAACCATAAAGCAGGCCTGGGCGTGTTCCGTCTGGTTGTACTAGCGATGGTGATGTTTGGTGCCGTTGCGTCACTACCTATCGTTTGGGCATTAGCAGATGTTTCTATGGGGATGATGGCGATTGTCAACCTGGTGGCGATTCTGCTTCTTTCTGGCATCGTGATTAAGCTGGCGAAAGATTACAACCGCCAGCTAAAAGAAGGTAAAGTGCCAACATTTGATTCGAACGATTTTCCTGAGCTGAAATCTCAGCTTGAGGATGGTATCTGGGATCAGAGCAAAAAAGATTAATAGCCAATCTCTATTAAAACGATTCAAAAAGCCATGCAGACATTGCATGGCTTTTTTTGTAATCTATAGCCAACAAAAACAGAACGGATAGAGTAAAGCCATGCTAATCGTCGTTTCACCAGCGAAAACCTTAGATTACGAATCACCACTGGCTACAGAGAAATTTACTCAGCCAGAACTGATCGAGTACTCAAAACAACTGATTGATGTCTGTCGTAAGCTGACGCCTGCTGATGTCGCGAGCTTGATGAAAGTCAGTGACAAGATCGCTGACCTGAACGTTGGTCGTTTTCAGGAGTGGAGTGAGACGTTTACGGCGGAGAACTCACGTCAAGCGATTCTAGCTTTTAAAGGCGATGTGTACACGGGCTTAGACGCACAAAGTTTGTCAGACGATGACTTTGATTATGCTCAACAGCACTTACGCATGTTGTCTGGTTTATATGGTCTACTTAAACCGCTTGATTTGATGCAGCCTTACCGTCTGGAAATGGGGACGAAACTTGCCAATGAAAAAGGCAGTAACCTGTATCAGTTCTGGGGTAATGTGATTACTGACAAGATTAATCAAGCCATTGCAGAACAGGGTGATAATGTTCTGATTAACCTTGCTTCAAACGAGTACTTTAAAGCTGTAAAACCAAAATCACTGGATGCTCAGGTGATTACGCCAATTTTCAAAGACTGCAAAAATGGTCAGTACAAAGTGATCAGCTTCTATGCGAAGAAAGCGCGTGGCATGATGGCACGATACATCATTGAGAATCGTATCGAGAGCGTTGCGGACCTGACTAAGTTTGACACAGCAGGCTACTATTTTGTTGAGGATGAGTCTTCACCGACCGAATTGGTTTTTAAACGCGAAGAGCAATAAAGGAATCAATAGATGATAGCTTGGTTTAAACAGTGGGTTGCGCGATACGATGCGTGGTGTCAGTCGATGGGGCTGACTCCGGAGAATAAACGCAGTTGTGTTCCTTATCGCACAGATCCCGTTCACCAAGCTTCTCAATCCAATAAAAAGGCGCAGCGATAATGCGCCTTTTTGATACCCACTGTCATTTCGATTTCGCCCCTTTTTCAGATGATTTTTCGGCTCAACTGCAACTGGCAAAGCGAGCAGGCGTTGAGCGGTTCATGATTCCGGCAATTGGCCCTTCCAATTGGCAGCAATTAATCTCATTGTCTTCTTCATATTCATCTCTTTACATTGCGCTGGGGATGCACCCCTATTTTTTAACGAAAGATAGTCAGCAACAGTTACCTGAGTTACGCACTTTGTTTGAAACAAAGTTTGAACGTTGTAAGGCCATTGGTGAGTGTGGCTTAGATGCGATGGTCGATGTTGACGAAGAAATACAACGACAGGTGTTCATTGCTCAGATTGAACTGGCGAAAACACTCAAGTTGCCGCTGATCCTCCACGCGAGGAAAACCCATAATTTGGTTCTTCAGTTGCTGAAGCGCCATAAATTTCCTTACGGTGGAGTTTTACACGGTTTTTCGGGTAGCTATCAGCAGGCAATGCAATTTGTCGAGTTGGGTTTTTATATTGGTATCGGTGGCGTTATCACTTATCCAAGAGCACGGAAAACGCGCCAAGCGGTGATGAACTTACCCATGGAATGTATCGTACTGGAAACGGACGCACCGGACATGCCTCTTTACGGGCACCAAGGCAAACCTAATCATCCAGAAATGTTAGCTCAAACCTTGTCCTGTCTCGCAAAGCTGAAGGATATTAATGAGCAAACGATTGCTGAAAACGTTTGGAAAAATAGCAATTCGGCGTTCGGTCTTTGTGAATAGTTTCTAAAGAAAATGTTCTTTTTATGATTTACAGAATGGAGAAGGGTGATCTTCTTCACGTAAATGAGTGAACGCATGATGAATCTTATTAGAAACTGTGAAGGCAGCATTACTTTATCATTGGACGGATGAGTATAATTGCCTCCGCTTTAGAGCTCCATTTTGTAACACGCCAACAAATAACATATAAGGAAATCATAAACTATGAGCCTGTTTATGAGCCTAGTCGGTATGGCAGTATTGCTAGGAATTGCATTACTACTGTCTGATAACCGCAAAGCTATCAATCTAAGAACTGTGGGTGGCGCATTTGCTATCCAATTCATCATCGGTGGTTTCGTTCTTTACGTACCATGGGGTCGTGACCTTCTAGCTGGCTTCTCTGCTGGCGTACAGAATGTAATCGACTATGGTAAAGACGGTACTGGTTTTCTATTTGGCAGCCTAGTTAACTTCTCAGTTGACGGTATTGGCTTTATTTTCGCGTTCCAGGTACTTCCAACGCTAATCTTCTTCTCTGCACTTATCTCTGTACTTTACTACGTAGGTGTTATGCAGTGGGTAATCAAGATTCTTGGTGGCGGTCTACAAAAAGCGCTTGGCACTTCACGTGCGGAATCTATGTCTGCAGCAGCGAACATTTTCGTAGGTCAAACTGAAGCACCTCTAGTGGTTCGTCCGTTTGTTCCTAAGATGACGCAATCTGAACTATTCGCTGTAATGTGTGGTGGTCTAGCTTCTGTTGCTGGTGGTGTACTAGCTGGTTACGCTTCTATGGGTGTTCCTCTAGAGTACCTAGTTGCTGCATCATTCATGGCTGCACCTGGTGGTCTACTATTCGCTAAGATCATCAAGCCAGAAACTGACGCTCCAGACGAAGAGTTAGGCGCTGATATCGACGGTGGTGACGACAAGCCTGCTAACGTTATCGACGCAGCGGCTGGTGGTGCTTCTGTAGGTCTACAGCTTGCTCTAAACGTTGGTGCAATGCTACTAGCGTTCATCGGTCTAATCGCACTTATCAACGGTATCCTAGGTGGCGTTGGCGGTTGGTTCGGTATGCCTGAGCTAACACTTGAAATTCTACTAGGTTACATCTTCTCGCCTCTAGCATTCCTAATCGGTGTGCCATGGGAAGAAGCAACGCTTGCTGGCTCGTTCATCGGTCAGAAACTGGTTGTTAACGAATTCGTAGCCTACCTAAACTTCGTACCGTACGTTGGTGAAGCAGCACAAGTTGTTCCAGCAACTGGCGAAGTAATGTCTACTAAGACAGCAGCTATCATCTCGTTCGCTCTATGTGGTTTCGCAAACCTTTCTTCTATTGCGATTCTACTAGGTGGTCTAGGTGGTCTAGCACCAAACCGTCGTCACGACATCGCTCGTATGGGTGTTAAAGCGGTTTGTGCTGGTACGCTATCTAACCTAATGGCGGCGACAATCGCTGGCTTCTTCCTATCTTTCTAATTAAGTAAGCGAAAGATTATATAGACGCCGTTTCAAAAAGCCCCGTAGACACACACTGTGTGCTACGGGGCTTTTTTGTTTTTCTTTCCCTGATTATTGCTTCCTAAGCCTGTTAGTAGGCTCTTGTCAGGGAAAGACTCGAATACAAGCTTGATTGAGTGTTTGGCTTGATTTGAGATAAGTCTGGAGTGGATTCAGACAACTGGATTCATAGCGTTTGTCGGTCATGAAGATTGAACAAACGTTGCACGGAATCTTTTTTGAGATACAAACCGTTTGCGCTCTATGAGCCACTACAGTTCTGCGACGAATATCTATAATGTATGTAAATATAGAGAGTAGGGTAAAACTCATGAATGAAGTTTTCCTCGCAGCCCTTGCGGGCTTTGTCGTTGGAGTCCTGTTTTCTGCCATTAAGTTGCCCATTCCTGCACCGCCTGCACTAGCTGGCGTTATGGGAATCGTTGGGGTTTATCTTGGTGGTGTGACTTATCAATGGATTATTGAAAAGTTTTTTAGCTAGCGCCCGTTAATACAAGGAGTATGATTGGTGCTAGTTGTAGCGATGTCAGAACATTGGGCAATCGGCTACAGATACCGTTAGACACCGCAATCGCAGATTGTTGTGCCATAGACCAAACTGGTACTGTGCGGTGACAAGGATAGCAATTGGGGGCAAATTCGCTGTTTGTTCCTAAGTCTTCAGGGAACCAAGTCCGTTCATTAATGACTGTACAACCTACACTGGGTTGAGCAGATACTTTTATGAATATTGATCGGAGATAGAAATGAGCGATTTAAAAGCAGCAGCACTACGTGCACTTAAACTTATGGATCTTACTACGCTAAATGATGATGACACTGATGCAAAAGTGATCTCACTATGTCATGACGCAAAATCAGCTGTCGGAAACACAGCTGCGATCTGTATTTATCCTCGCTTTATTCCTATTGCTAAGAAGACACTTCGCGAGCAAGGTACACCAGACGTTCGTATTGCGACAGTAACGAACTTCCCACACGGTAATGACGATATTGATATCGCTGTTGCTGAAACGAAAGCGGCCGTTGCTTACGGGGCAGATGAAGTGGACGTTGTATTCCCATACCGTGCTCTAATGGCAGGTAACGAGGAAGTAGGCTTCGAGCTAGTTAAGCAATGTAAAGCAGCGTGTGGTGACATTCTTCTGAAAGTCATCATCGAAACCGGTGAGCTGAAAGAAGAAGCACTAATTAAGAAAGCCTCTGAAATTTCAATCAAAGCAGGCGCTGACTTCATTAAGACTTCAACGGGTAAAGTGCCAGTCAATGCAACACCTGAATATGCACGCATGATGCTAGAAGTTATTCGTGATATGGATGTTGCAGAATCTGTTGGTTTCAAACCAGCAGGTGGTGTGCGCACGGCTGAAGATGCAGCAGCGTATCTAGCAATGGCTGATGAGATTTTGGGCGACAACTGGGTAGATGCTCGTCATTACCGTTTTGGTGCGTCAAGCCTGCTAACTAACCTACTAAATACATTAGAAGTAACAGACGAAACTGCAGACCCTGCAGCGTACTAATTAAAAGTCTGAATGTGGTGAGCGAAAGCTCACCACATTACCTTTTACTCTACTAACCACCTTGCTTGTGTGGGAGGAACTAATGTATTTACCTCAAGAAATCATTCGTAAAAAACGCGACGGCGAAGTCCTAACTGCCGACGAAATCAATTTCTTTATCCAAGGTGTGGCTAAAAACACCGTTTCTGAAGGTCAAATCGCAGCCTTTGCGATGGCTATCTTTTTCAATGAAATGACAATGCCAGAGCGTATTGCACTGACGTGTGCGATGCGTGATTCCGGTATGGTTATCGACTGGAGCCATAAAGAATTTGGCGGCCCAATTGTAGATAAGCATTCAACAGGTGGTGTTGGTGACGTGACGTCATTGATGCTTGGCCCAATGGTCGCGGCATGTGGCGGTTTTGTTCCAATGATTTCTGGCCGAGGTCTTGGGCATACTGGCGGTACGCTAGATAAGTTGGAGTCGATTCCTGGCTACAACATCACGCCAACCAATGAAGTGTTTGGTGATGTCACGAAAGACGCAGGTGTTGCCATCATTGGTCAAACAGGCGACTTAGCGCCAGCCGATAAGCGTGTTTACGCAACCCGCGACATTACCGCGACGGTTGACAACATTTCACTGATCACGGCTTCAATCCTGTCTAAGAAACTCGCTGCTGGCCTTGAGTCTTTGGTTATGGATGTGAAAGTGGGTTCAGGCGCATTCATGCCAACCTATGAAGCATCTGAAGAGCTCGCTAAATCTATCGTAGCAGTAGCAAACGGCGCAGGTACCAAGACAACAGCTATCCTAACTGACATGAACCAAGTTCTGGCTTCTTCCGCGGGTAACGCAGTCGAAGTACGTGAAGCAGTTCAGTTTCTGACGGGTGAATACCGCAACCCTCGTTTACTTGAAGTTACGATGGCGTCATGTGCAGAAATGTTGGTGTTGGCTAAACTGGCTGACGACACAGAAGGTGCACGCGCCAAACTGATGGAAGTTTTGGATAACGGTAAAGCTGCTCAGTGCTTTGGCAAGATGGTCGCAGGCCTAGGTGGCCCGGCCGATTTTGTTGAAAACTACGAAAACTATCTGGAAAAAGCAGAAATCATTAAACCAGTCTTCGCTGATGAGGACGGTGTGGTATCGGCAATGGACACTCGTGCAATCGGTATGGCGGTTGTCTCCATGGGTGGCGGTCGCCGTGTTGCAACAGACGAAATTGACTATGCTGTGGGTTTTGACGGGTTTATCCGCCTTGGTGAAAAAGCATCGAGTGACAAACCACTGGCCGTGATTCATGCACGTAGTGAAGAGCAATGGCTTGAAGCGGCTGAAGCGCTGAAGCAGGCTATTACTATCGGCGGTGAGTATACTCCAACGCCTGAGGTTTATCGTCAGATCCGCGCAGAAGACGTTTAATCAAAAATTACACTAAGGCCCGCCATATAAAAATGATTACCGGTGGGCCTGAGGAAGAGCAATGAAAAGAGCATTTATATTAGTACTGGATTCTTTTGGAATCGGTGAGACAGCAGACGCTGAGAAATTTGGTGATGTTGGTTCAGACACTCTGGGCCATATCGCAGACCAATGTGATAAAGGTCTAGCGGACAACGCTGATCGTAAAGGGCCACTGACGTTGCCTAATCTGTCAAAGCTTGGTTTAGCAATGGCCCACAAAGAATCAACGGGTCGCTTTGCGCCAGGTTTGGATACTGAGGCGGAGATCATTGGTGCTTACGGCCATGCTGCCGAGCTATCTTCAGGTAAAGACACACCGTCAGGCCACTGGGAAATTGCCGGTGTTCCGGTTCTGTTTGACTGGGGCTACTTTACCGACAAAGCCAACAGCTTCCCGAAAGAGCTGACAGATCGCATTCTCGAGCGTGCTGGTCTAGACGATTTCCTTGGTAACTGTCATGCGTCGGGCACTCAGGTACTGGATGATCTTGGTGAAGAGCATATGAAGACAGGGCAACCTATCTTCTATACGTCGGCGGATTCGGTATTCCAGATCGCTTGCCATGAAGAAACCTTCGGCTTAGATCGTTTGCTTGAGCTTTGTCAGATCGCACGTGAAGAGCTTGAAGACTACAACATCGGCCGCGTTATCGCTCGCCCATTCATTGGCCCGGGTAAAGGCCAGTTTGAGCGTACTGGTAATCGCCGCGATCTATCTGTTGAGCCACCTTCAGCGACGATTCTACAGAAGCTTGTTGAGGAGAAGGGCGGTGAAGTTCACTCGATCGGTAAGATCTCTGACATTTACGCTGGCTGTGGTATCACCAAGAAGACTAAAGCAACAGGTATTCCAGCGCTCTTTGAAGCTACAAAAGAGGCAATAAAAGAAGCGGGCGACAATACTATCGTCTTCACAAACTTTGTTGATTTTGATTCTGCCTATGGTCACCGCCGTGACGTAGCTGGCTATGCTGCTGCGCTTGAGTACTTCGATGGTCGTATCCATGAAGTGATGGAGCTGATGGAGGAGGACGATGTTCTAATCCTGACGGCCGACCACGGTTGTGACCCAACTTGGCCAGGTACTGACCACACACGTGAACACATCCCTGTGATCGTTTATGGTCAGAAAGTGCCAGCTGGTTCTCTAGGTCTGCGTGAGTCTTTTGCGGATATTGGTCAATCATTGGCGACGTACTTTGGTACTTCACCAATGGATTACGGTAAAAACTTTTTGTAATGAGAGAGTTAGAGAGGTAAACCACCTCTCTGACAACATTTAACTTAGTTAAGGAATTAACAGACATGGCAACTCCACATATTAATGCTGAAACGGGTGCATTCGCAGATGTCGTTCTTATGCCAGGTGACCCGCTACGCGCGAAGTACATTGCAGAAACCTTCCTAGAAGATGTCGTTCAGGTCTGTGATGTACGTAATATGTTCGGTTTCACAGGCACTTACAAAGGTCGTAAAGTGTCTGTGATGGGCCACGGTATGGGTATCCCATCTTGTTCAATCTATGCTACTGAGCTGATTAAAGACTACGGTGTGAAGAAAATCATCCGTGTAGGTAGCTGTGGTGCAGTTAGCGAAGACATCAAAGTACGTGATGTTGTGATTGGTATGGGCGCTTGTACTGACTCTAAAGTAAATCGCATTCGCTTTAAAGGCCATGACTTTGCTGCTATTGCTGACTACAAGATGGTTCGAGCAGCAGAAGAGGCGGCTAAAGCACGTGGTATCGAAGTGAAAGTCGGTAACCTGTTTTCCGCGGAACTGTTCTATACGCCAGATCCAGAAATGTTCGATGTAATGGACAAGTACGGTATTGTTGGTGTTGAAATGGAAGCGGCTGGTATCTACGGCGTTTGTGCTGAGTACGGTGCGAAAGCTCTGACTATCTGTACTGTATCTGATCACATCAAAACGGGCGAGCAGACTACGTCGGACGAGCGTCAGACGACTTTCAATGACATGATGATCGTTGCCCTAGACTCGGTTCTACTTGGTGATGAAGCGTAAGATGCTGTTGGCTATCTGAGCTAGCGCAACCGTACGAACAAGAAAGGGTTGACCTAATGGGTCAACCCTTTCTTTATTGCTCTACATATCTTTTAACAGCAGATTTTCGCCTTTTTTCTTTGGCTTTCGACGAATGACGACCGCAAGCAATAAACCCGCAATAAAACTCATCCCAACCATGGTATACATATAGCGATCACTCTTGCGGTAATAATGATCGGAAAACGCGGTTACTTTACCTGTTTCAAAAGTAATGCGAACAAACCCAAGAACTGAGTTATCGTGCATAATTGGCTCGACAAGTTGCTGTTTACCGATCCGAGCGGTTTCAAGCGGTGTATCTAAACCAAGAATTTCGCGCACACTTTTGCCTTTATCGCTGGATGCTAAACGAATACCTTCCGCATCGTAAATGGTGGCATCAAACACCAAATTATCCTGAGCCAACTGGTTCGTCAGCTTCAATAATCGCTCTTGGTCTTGATTGACGATCATATCGCCTGCAGACAATGAGGCTTGCGATACCAGAACTTTAATCAGCGTTTCCAGCTGATTTTTCTGAATCTGCTCATTACCTTTTGTAATTTTAACGCTGTTGACACCGATAACTGCCACCATGGCAATCAGGGAAAGAATGGCGAGTGCTCTTACGGCCATACGAAATGAAAACAGAGAGGATTCCATACACACCCAAACCGAGGTTAATTTTGCTATAGAGCATATTGATACTTGCGCTGCTAAATTGCAATAGGTTAACGTGTGAGGAGATTTTTTAGGAATGATTTACATGGAAACGTTTAAGACTCTTTCTATTCAAAGGCATACATCACTTTATAACCGACTGCCAGAAACGCGCTTAGCGAACAATTTCAACAAAGCCAAAGCAAATTGGATTGTGTTTGCGAAATATTTGTCGCCAAAGCTGTTTGAAGATATCGACTTTTTTACAGGCTACTATAACGCAGTCGTTGATGTGTGGAAGGTTGGTCAGTATGAAGTAGCTCTGATGCAAGGTGAGTTGACAGCGGAACACGAGAAAATCCTTCAAGGTATTGAGCTTGATTATGCGCCGCTGAACGATCTGCCAGATCTATCGAAACCTGGCTTGATTGTCATGGATATGGACTCGACCGCCATTCAGATTGAATGCATTGACGAAATCGCCAAACTGGCGGGAGTTGGTGAAGAAGTCTCCGAAGTGACCGAACGAGCCATGCAAGGGGAGCTCGATTTTGAACAAAGCCTGCGCCAGCGAGTTGCGGCGCTGACTGGAGCGGATGAAAGCATTTTATCCAGCGTCCGAGATGAGCTTCCTCTGATGCCGGATTTGCCAGAGCTTGTGCATACCTTGCATCAATTTGGCTGGAAGACGGCGATAGCTTCTGGCGGCTTTACTTATTTCTCTGATTACCTCAAGGAAACGTTGAAACTCGACCATGCTCAATCTAATCAGCTGGAAATTACTGACGGCAAGCTGACTGGTAAGGTGTTAGGTGATGTTGTTTCTGCGCAAACCAAAGCGGATATTCTTGAAGAGCTGGCGGAGAAGTATGAGATTGAACCACACAATACCATAGCAGTTGGAGATGGCGCGAACGATCTAGTTATGATGTCAGCTGCTGGTTTGGGCATTGCTTATCACGCTAAACCTAAGGTAGAGCAGCAGGCACAAACCGCGGTGCGATATGCTGGACTGGGTGGCGTCTTGTGTATCCTTTCAGCGGCATTGGTGAAACAGAAGAAGATAAGCTTCAAGCCTGCACCATAACAAACATAAAAAAGCGAGGTTTACCCTCGCTTTTCTATTTTGTCAGCTCGAGGCGAATCAACACTTCTTCTGTAATATCGGTAATTTCGCCGTAGCCCATTATGCCGTTGATCTCTTTTTCCAAACTTCTCGCCTGATGCATACTGATTGGCGCCAGTTCTTTAAGATCTTCTTGCAGTAGGGCACTCATAGGATCGAATACTGGGGCACTGCATACCCGCAGGGCATAAAACTCACCCATAGACTGCGCATTCTTAATAAAGGCCACACGCTCTTTGAGAGAGTCAAACTCACTCACCAATTTAGACTCGTATGACTGAATCCGTGTGCCAAATTGAGAGATCGACAAATAGACTTCCTGAAATTTTGGCTGAGCACCGTCTATGCGACGCATCGGTTGTGCCAGTAATGTATTAGTGTGACCTTTATAAATAGGTTCCAGAGAAAAATTTTCTTCCTGTCCAAGCTTTGCCAATACGACCAAGTGTGGAGCTAGAGGGAAATTGACTCCAATAACTCGAGGCTTGAGGTTTTTGCCGCGTTTTTCGACGAAAATTGGAGAACTGACAATTTTATCCAAAAGTATGTCATGCAGCCCTTCGAGCAAAAGGTTACTTGGCAGTAGCTCTTTCTTAGCAATAAGCTTGTCTTGGTTATGCTCGATAAGTTTGCCGAAAAAGGCGATGGTACGCATTGTGTTGCTGTCTTCTTGCATCACCAACTGAAGACGTTTTCCTCCAGGGGAAATTCTAACTACCGTGTAAGGCACACTATCGAGAGGGAGCTTTTTGTCATAAAGGCTGAGTTCTTTAAAGTTGACCGAACACATTTCCCCTGCTTTTAGTGAACTCGGAGAAGTCAGCGCAACACTAATACCACGCTTAGATATATCGAGTGTCACACCAGCATGGGCAATATTTTGATTGCAAGTCATCTCTATTGGTGAGCGGAATTGAAAGCGAGGTTCTTTGCGGCGAGACTTAGCATCGAAATAGAGGCAAACCGGATTGCTTTCCGGGTTACGTGCATGACGGAAGCGATTTAGCTCGCTGCTCGGTAAGCGAGGCTTTTCCGTTAATAAATAATCTCGATTAGTGGCCTCTGTGGAAAGCTCCTGCAAAATGCCGCAATGAGTCAAGGACTTAGTTTCAAAATCCAACTCAGTAGAATGATTAGCTAATTCACTTCGTTCAATGTTTGATAATTCAAAAACATGCAGACGAAATGCTCGCCAGCTTTCTTTTTTCGCCCCCACATGCCAGAAAAGTTGGCGCACCTGACGGGTAGCTTCTGGCATCATCATCGAGAAGAACAAGGTTTTTCCCTGATGTTCATGAGTGAATGAATAAAACACGTTGTTGCTGCCGCGCATGCCCGGCTTGGTTAGGTGCTCTATTCTTTCCTTGTTAAATAAGGTCGTCAGGGCTTGTTGATTACGTTCATCCTGCCAGTACTGCCAGATAGGTTGGTTGTTTTCAGTCATCAACGCCAACTTGAGTTCACTACCGCTGAAGAATACAGGTAAATTACAGGTGTGTTTCAGGAAGGTATGCTCGTATCCCCTAGAACGTGCTCGGATGACCTTGTCTTGATTGTCGTGACGGGAACGTTGGGTGTCATTTTTTAGTTGGTCTTCGATGACCTCTTCGACCACGGTTGTTTCATCTAGCTTGAGCAGACGTAGGTATTTTACTGCATCGTTTTCATAGGACTCATCGATACCGACAATTCGGTAGTTGATGGGAGTGTTCAATCCTTCTACTTCACTGTTTTTCGCGAGCTCAACAAAGCGAACAGCAATGATTTCTCCCAGTTTGTAGTTGAAGGCAGAAGGTACTTTAAATTTGGCGCCAGAGGGAGATATATCCACGGTTGTGGCGTGGACTAATTGGTCTTTATTGACCTGAAATTCAATTTGGGAGGAAAGTTTTAGACGGTTTTCACGTCGCTTAAGGTCGTAACCCAAGTTAATCGCTTCAACATCGTAGGCTGTGCTTTTTTCTGAAAACTCAATGCCTTGTGGTTTGCCACGTTTTTGCATGACGCGAAAGTTATTATGGGTGTTGCACAGTGCTTCCCAAACGCCTTCGGTATAGCCACCAAACTTACGGGTATTTTTGTGGTAAGCATTAAAAGCTACGTCGTCTAGCCAATGTTTGACACCATCGAGTTCATACTCACGGCATTCGCCCTTTACGCGTCCGCGCAGGTCAACACTTTTAGTACAGGGAGCCATCACACGGTTAAGTTCCATCTTAACCAGAATTTTGACCGATGGAGCCTCTCCTTCGGTCATTTGGGCGAGAAGGTATTCAAAATCATCGGAGTTGTAAGCAGGAATCAGTCGTTCTGCTAAAGATAAAATCTCTGGCTGCTGCATATATTTTTGTTAGCTTGTCCCTTACTCTGAATATCGGCCTTGATATAAAGATCTTTAATGATATGTTACACCGAATCAAGGTGAATAGGTGACGAATGATAACGGCATTGTCACAAATACAGGTCCGAGGTGATATGGCAAAGGCAAAAAGAGCATACGTATGTAATGACTGTGGCGCGGATTTTCCACGTTGGCAGGGACAATGTAATGCTTGTGGCGCATGGAATACGATTAGTGAGGTCAGGTTAGCTGCATCCCCTGCGGCAGCAAGAAACGAGCGACTGACTGGCTACGCAGGAAATTCTGGTGAAACTCAGGTTCAGACGTTATCTGACATCGATCTGCAGGAAGTTCCGCGCTTTACCAGTGGTTTTAAGGAACTTGACCGAGTACTTGGTGGTGGCGTTGTTCCTGGAGCTGCGATTTTGATCGGTGGTAATCCTGGTGCAGGTAAATCGACGCTGTTGTTACAGACCATGTGCTATTTAGCATCTCAGATGCCGACTTTGTATGTCACCGGTGAAGAGTCGCTTCAACAGGTTGCGATGAGAGCTTCCCGTCTGGGGTTGCCTAAAGACAATCTAAAAATGCTTTCAGAAACCAACGTTGATCGTATTTGCCAGATTGCAGAAAAAGAACAACCAAAGATTTTGGTGATTGACTCGATTCAGGTGATGCATGTGGCAGATGTTCAATCTTCGCCGGGCAGTGTGGCGCAAGTAAGGGAGTCAGCGACTGCGTTAACCCGTTATGCTAAACAAAATAATGTCGCAGTGTTCATTGTTGGCCACGTGACTAAAGATGGCACCTTGGCTGGGCCTAAAGTGCTTGAGCACATCATCGACTGTTCTGTGCTGCTTGATGGTGGCACAGATAGCAGGTTCAGAACTCTTCGCAGTCACAAGAACCGTTTTGGTGCAGTGAATGAGTTGGGCGTGTTCGCCATGACAGGGCAGGGGCTGAAAGAAGTCAGTAACCCTTCGGCTATTTTTCTTTCTCGTGGTGAAGAAGAGACCTCAGGCAGCTCCGTTATGGTGGTATGGGAAGGCACTCGTCCACTGCTGGTGGAGATTCAGGCACTGGTGGATTACTCCCAGTTAGCCAACCCACGACGTGTTGCCGTTGGCCTTGAACAAAATAGATTGTCGCTGTTGTTGGCCGTTTTACATAAACATGGTGGTCTGCAGATGGCCGATCAGGATGTGTTTGTGAATGTGGTTGGTGGGGTTAAAGTAACGGAAACCAGTGCTGATTTGGCTTTGGTGATGGCACTTCTTTCTAGCTTCAGAGATAGAGCACTACCAAAAGATGTGGTGATTTTTGGTGAAGTGGGTCTTGCTGGAGAGATTCGTCCGGTGCCTAGTGGGCAGGAAAGGCTGAACGAGGCGTTCAAACATGGTTTTAAAAAGGCCATAGTTCCGGCTGCAAATATGCCTAAAGGTGGTATTCCGGGGATGCAAATTCACGGTGTGAAGAAGTTGTCAGAAGCTATCGAGGCCTTTGACGAACTTTAAGCTCGTACTGCTTTTTCCGCTTTTTAAAGGGTTGTCGTTTTGCGTCAACCCTTTTTTATTTCTTGCTAAAGCATACCTGCGGCTTTCTCTACAGCGGCGACCAGTTTGTCAACATCTTGCTGTGTATTGTAAATAGCAAAGGAAGCTCGCACGGTACCCTTAACACCAAGTGCGTCCATTAGGGGGTGAGCACAGTGATGGCCAGCACGAACGGCGATGCCCTGTTGATCAAGTAATGTTGCGAGGTCTTGGTGGTGCACACCATCAATGACAAACGACAATACAGAAGCATTAGCTTGGTAGCCTAACACCCTAATGTCGTCGATTTGAGATAGCCTTTGATAAGCGTTCTGAACCAGGCTACGAATGTGATTTTCTATATCAGTATGCTCAAAACTCTGATACCAGTTTATCGCTGTGGCTAACGCAATCGCACCTGCCACATTGGGGGTACCAGCTTCGAATTTGCCTGGCAGTTCGCTGAAAGTGGTTCCAGAAAACGACACTTTTTCGACCATTTTCCCCCCGCCGTGCCACGGAGGCATAGCATCAAGCAGCGACAGTTTGCCATACAAGACACCTATACCTGCAGGTGCATAGAGCTTGTGCCCAGAGAAAACATAAAAGTCCGCATCTAACGTTTTTACATCAATAGTTTCATGAACAATACCTTGAGCTCCATCGACAACAACTTTCGCACCCACTTGATGCGCTTGAGTTATCACCGACTCAATCGGTAGACGTGTTCCCGTTACGTTGGTGATATGAGCCAGCGCCACCAGTTTGGTTTTATCGGATAGCAAAGATGAAAACGCCGCCATATCCCATTGGCAATCTTCAGTCATTGGCACCTTGATGACTCTTGCTCCAGTCTGCTCTGCAACGATTTGCCAAGGCACGATATTGGCGTGGTGTTCCATTTCGCTAACCAGAATTTCATCACCGGGCAGTAAGGTGTTACGTGCATAGGTTTGTGCGATTAGGTTAAGCGCCTCTGTCGCGCCGCGTGTCCAGATTATTTCTTTGCTGCTCTCCGCACCGATGAAGGTTGCGATGGTTTGACGAGCTGCTTCGAAGTGGCTAGTAGCTTGTGCAGTCAGGCTGTGGCTACCACGGTGAACATTGGCATTTTGAGAGCGATAGTAGTCTGAAATTGCATTGATAACACAATCAGGTTTTTGTGTCGTCGCTGCACTATCGAGATACACCAGTTGTTCCCCATTAACGTTTTGAGTTAATGCAGGAAATTGTGAACGGATGGCATGAACGTCTAGCATGACTCAAGGCCACCTAGCTTGTGATATTGCAGAGTTGGAATCGTCACCATAGGTTCGGCAACCGTCCAAGCGTGTTCTTTTCCTGAAAGGTTAATGATGATTTCCATCGCAAATTCTAGTGCAGTACCGGGGCCTTGGCTGGTCAACAAGTTGTGATTAATATCGTAAGTGACGCGTTTAACTCGCCAATTTTCCTTACTGATATGAGATTCAAAACTAGGATGGCAGGTCATTAAAGAGTCAGGGTAAAGCTTATGGTGAGCCAGTACTAACGCTGGTGCGGCGCATATTGCGGCGACCAGCTTTCCTTCGTACATTTGTTGGCGAACTATCTCAACTAATACTGTACTGTCGCGAAACGTTTCTGCTCCTTCAACACCACCAGGCAAGATCACCGCATCGAATTCGTCATCGGCGATATCGACGAGTTTACAATCAGCAGTGAGCGTAACGCCTCTGGAAGCTTTCATTGTAAGCTGGCCTGCAAAATCAGCACTGGCCACAGTAACGTCGTAGCCAGCTCGTACCATCATGTCGATGATGGTGACGGCTTCCATTTCTTCTGTGCCCGGTGCAATCGGGACCAGTACTTTTTTATTCATTGTTGTTTCCAGCTTTGTTCGATGTGATGGATCTGAGTGTATAGAGCTTGATTTTCAGGGACTTGAATATTATGAATTTTAGCCTGCTTCAGTAAGTAACCGGTAATAAAATCAATTTCAGATTTGCGTTGATAGTAAATATCTTGCTTCATAGAAGAGAAGTTTTCTGCAGTGGCACGGATCACTTGGTGAACCGTCGATTCCAACATAGACTTCTCGATAGGGATGGAGCAGGCGTTCATTACTTGAAAGACTTCTTCGATGACATTGGTAAGTTGGTTTTTATATTGCTCGGAAGCCAACTCACCGTTCTTAACTTGGAAAATAGCCGTTAACGGGTTGATTGCGCAGTTGACGGCCAGCTTAGACCACAAAGCATGCTCAATATTGTCACACCAAGTGACTTCTGGAAGCGCATGCTGCAAAACTGGTTGGAGAAAGTGGCATTGTTTCCCCGAACGATTGACACCACCTATTTGGGTTAAGCCTAAGCCAGTGTGCATGACTTGGTGTTTGGTGGGCTTATAGGCGCCATGAGTGGTTGTCGCAAGGAGCAAAGGGTTGCCAGGAAAAGTATCGTAAACCCAGTCTGCGGTCCCCATGCCATTGTGCATCAGAGTAATTATAGTTTCTGGAGCAATATGCGCTTTTAATGGCTCAAGTGCGCTCTCAACTTGCCATGCTTTTACTGTGACTAGTAATAAGTCAGCTTGCTTAATAGAAACGATATCTCGGTTATCAAATTGAATCGCCGGTAATTCATCAAGCTGTAGACTCAGTTGGTGATTTGTTGAGGTTGACCACACAGCAACATTGTGACCTGAAAGTGAGAGTTTAGTTGCCCATAGCGTACCAATAGCACCGGGGCCAAGAATGACGATATTCACACTGATTTGCCGAACAGATAATTTCCCACAAGGATAATCACCGTTTGAGCGAAAGCAAATAAAAAATGGTACCCGAAGGTACCATTTTGAAGGCAATGAAGTTCTTTTAGTGGCTTAGAACTTGTAAGTTACCGCTACGTAGTGGCCTACACCTGAAGAATCCGCAACAGGACCCCATGGTAGAGTTTGGCCATCAGTGAAGCCGTATACATCTTTAAATAGTTTCATACCGTAACCTACTGCAAAGCGATCTGAGTGCCAGTAGATACCGTTAAACATCGCACCGCCATTGCTAGAACGGTAAGCTGTATCGTCATCCATACCAAATTGGTAATCGATGTAACCTTGGTAAGAAATGAATGAGCCATTTTCAAAGAAGTAGAAAGGCTTAAACCAGTTGGTTGAAATTTGGTAGCCATTCCAATCTTTTGCGTTGCCGTCGTAGTAACCGTATAGGTTTACACCTACTTTACCGAACCATGGCACTTCTACATCTGAGCCAATACCAATTTTCTGGTTGTTTACACCATTGTTTCCGCCCCATTCAAATAGAGACGCAACATAAAGTTCTTGTACTGGACCGAAAGATAGGTCTTTGCCAGTAAGTGCATCTAGAGATACGCGCGGAGCGAACTTCATAAAGATTTTTTCTGCACCGTCTTTGTCGCTGCTTGGATCGTTAGTTAGATCGAAAACATCAACGTAACCATACAGATCAAAGATACCTGAACGACCACCAAATTCCATTTCTAGGTAATCATGAGTTGATTCAGTGCCAGCACCTTTCTCATCGAATGCACCCATTAGGTTAAATTGAACCCATTTGTAGTCATTCTTGTGGATATCGCCGTCGGAGTAATCAGCTGCCATTGCAGGTGCAGACATTGCTGCTACAACACCAAGAGCTAAAAGTGATTTGCGCATAGTGGGACTCTCTATGTTTATTCAATACCAAAACTTATTCATATAGCCGTTGTTGCACAATCTGCGTTGTGCTTTTACTGGAGCGCATAATAACGATAAAAATCTCAATTAATAGTGATACGGAGTGTAAAAATACATAAAACTAGTGACTGAGATCTCATTAACGATCATTTTTCGGGAATGTAACGGAACTATAATTTTTTTGCACAGAAAGTGATATGGGTATCGTTTACGCAAGCGCTTGCGCTGATTTTTATGCTTGTCAAATAATCAACACGTTTGGTGATTGATCGAACTCTCACTTTTCACGTAATTAATTTTAAACTGATTAAGGGTGATTAATAGTGTCTGAGATTATGCTGTTTCCTCTAGGTTCAATTCTTCTCCCTGAAGGGAAAATGAAGCTCCGAATTTTTGAACCTAGGTACAAAAGACTAATAAAAGAAGCGAGTCAGTCCGATGGTACGTTCGGTATTTGCTTAGTTGAGCAGGATGAGTTGTCTTCCATTCCTCGACTGTCGTCGGTTGGATCTCTAGCGAAGATAGTCGACTTTGAATTGCTGGATGACGGGCTTTTAGGGGTGACAGTTGTTGGACTTAAATGCTTTGAAATAAAGAGAGTTAGAACGGAATTCGATGGGTTGAGAAAAGCGCGTGTCGAATGGCGTACAAGCTGGAAATTTTCTCAGTTGTCTGAGCAGCACAAATACTTGAGCGATCAATTGCGCACCGTGTACAAGCAGTTCCCTCAACTCGGAGAATTGTACGATCAACGATTCTTTGACGATGCAAGCTGGGTGAGCCAGCGTTGGCTTGAGCTACTTCCCGTTCCCCAGCATCAATTTGATTTTCTTCTGAGGCAAAAAGATTGCAATGAAGCGATAGAATTTCTCTCCCGATCGATTGAAAGCTAAACTTACAGAGTGATCCATTCACTTCTTTGGTACGTAAAACCCCAAAAGTGCTGACAAGGACCTGAACATGGCTTCTACGGACACGGAATCTTTTGCAAAACAAGACTGGCTCCTCTGTATGGAGAAAGTTAAAGATAAAGACAAAGCATCTTACGCGTTGGTCTTCAGGCATTTTGCACCACGTTTAAAACAGTTTACCTACAAGCACATGGGTAATGAGCAAGTGGCGTTAGAGCTAGTGCAAGAAACAATGACGACGGTATGGCAAAAAAGTCATTTGTTTGATGGGTCGAAAAGTTCGCTGTCTACTTGGATCTATACAATTGCTCGCAACCTATGTTTCGATACTCTTCGAAAGCAGCGTGGTAAAGATTTACACATCCATTCTGAAGACATATGGCCAAATGATTACTGCCCGCCAGACTTAGTTGAGCACTATGCGCCTGAACAAGAAATGCTTAAGGAGCAGGTCGTAAAATTTTTAGATGTCCTTCCTGACGCCCAGAAAAAAGTTGTTCAAGCAGTATATCTGGAGGAACTTCCACATCAGCAGGTAGCTGATATGTACGATATTCCAGTCGGAACAGTGAAATCTAGGCTGAGACTTGCAGTGGAGAAGCTGCGTCATTCAATAGAGGTAGAAAGATTATGAGCTATCATCCAAACCAGCATATGTTGCAGGCTTATGTTGAAGGCAGTCTGGATGCGGTCGATGGTTTTACTGTTGCCACTCATTTGGAGAGCTGCCCTACTTGTAAAAAACAGGTCCAAGAGCTGGAGAGTCGTTATGGTGAAGCGTTAATGTCGCTTGATGCTTTCGATGATAACAACTTCGACGATATGTTGAACGATATCTTGCAGACTGAACCTGCTCCAGAAAGCGCCCGACCAATCAGAAAACCAACAAGCATTGAAGTCAATGGTAAAACATTTCAGCTGCCACTTTCTCTATCTCGATTCCGAGATAAGTTAGGAGAATGGAAAAGCTATGGTGGCAAGGTATATAGTGCACCAATCGACATTGGCGATAGCGTTAGAGTGAATCTAATGTACATTTCGGAAGATGTGAAGATACCTCAACATACGCACAAGGGAATCGAATCTACTTTGATACTGCATGGTGGGTTTAGTGATGAAGATGGTCATTATGAAGCAGGGGATTACCTCGTTAAAGATGCTTCAATTAAACACAGTCCTTATACGCAAAAAGGAGAGGACTGTTTGTGTCTTACCGTGTTGACGGAACCAATGATTTTCACCCAAGGGGTTGCGCGTATCTTTAACCTATTTGGTAAAGGCATGTACCCTTAGAAATAACTTTAAAGCAAAAAGGCTTGGCATTTGCCAAGCCTTTCTTTTTTATGAAGATGTTACTTCTTTAGCTTCTTCTTCATCTCGCTCTTTGGCTTTATTCAAAAGGTCGGTGAAGTAATGACGTAGTGAATAGAGCATAATTAAGCTCGGAATGACCATTAGTGAAGTGATGATAAAGAACAGTGACCAATCATCAAGGAAGTCAACCAACTCTCCACTGAATGAAGCTAATGTTGTTCGTCCAAAGTTCCCTAAGGAGGCCAACAACGCATATTGCGTCGCGGAGAATGCCTGGCCCGTGAGTACAGTGAGGAAAGAAACAAACGCAACAGTTGAGAATGCCGTTGTAAAGTTATCGACGATAATTGTGGCTAGGAACAAGTGCTCATTTGGTCCAACAGAGGCAATCCAAGCAAACATTAAGTTGCTGCCTGCCATGGCGATACCGCCAATCATCAAGCCGCGTATGATGCCAAAACGAACGTTGAACATGCTGCCCACTAAGGTGAAGAGTATGGTTGCTCCCCAACCAATCAACTTAGAGTAATAGCCGATTTGTTCGTTGCTAAAGCCCACTTCTTTATAGAAGGCGATGGACATTCGGCCCAAGAAGGCTTCGCCGATCTTAAACAGGAATACAAACAGCAATAGAGTTATTGCGACTTTGACACCATTGCGTTTAAAGAAATCGAGGAAAGGCTCAACCACGGTAACGCTTATCCAAGATGCAGTTTTAGAACCGACGATTTTGTTATGGCGAGCTTCCGCTTGTTGTTGGAGGGCTTCACGATTGGTTGTTGGTTCACCAACTAGCAGAGTAAACAGCATCAAGATGCCGACGATAGCTGCCATGCCATAGTACACACCATTCCAACCGATTGAGTCAGCATTGATGAAGGCTACGTAACCTGGTAGTGAATAGCCGGTCCACCAACCAATCACCGCCATCGCTGAGGCTTGAGGCAGCTTGGATGAATCGGATTTAGGGAAAGTATCGATACGGAATGCATCGATGGCGATATCCTGAGTTGCAGACGCAATTGCGATACCCAGCGCCAGCATAGATGTGAACATCAAGTTTTGTGAAGGGTCGACACCTGCAATAAACAAAGTGCTTACTAACACCAATGACTGACAGAAAAAAATCCAGCTACGGCGTTGGCCTAGTACTGCATGTAGAACCGGAAGCTTGACCCGATCCACGAGCGGAGCCCACAGAAAGTTAATCGCGTAAACCGCGAACACACTGCCGAAGTAGCCAATCGCTGTACGTGTTAAGCCAGCGTCTTTTAACCAACCCGACATGTTAGAGCCGATCAAAACCCATGGAAAGCCACTTGAGCAACCGAGCATAAACACCCATAGCAGGCGTTTATCATAATAACTACGAATCGTTTCTAGCCAAGACATTGAGGGAGAGTTGGCAGACATAAAGTCTTCCTTGTTCGTTTTATAGTGAGTGTTAAGTTAGGGAAAATAGGGTGAATTGAAAAGGCTCCAACTGGATAAGTAGGAGCCTTTTTAGATTATGGGAGTAAAGTCACTTTCGTTACGACAATAGGTGTTGCTGGAACATCACGGTAGCGGCCGACCGTTTTGGTGCGCTTTTTCGCCATTTGCTGTACTACGTCGAAACCCTTGGTTACTTTACCGAACACTGCGTAACCCGGCGGGCGCTGGTCGTAATCAAGAAAGTTGTTATCAACATAGTTGATAAAGAATTGACGCGTTGCAGAATTAGGGTTGTTAGTTCTTGCCATAGCAACGGTGGCTGTTTCATTCTTTAGGCCATTAGACGCTTCATTTTTAATAGGCGCGTAAGTTGGTTTTTGCTTCATGTCTTGATCAAAACCACCACCTTGTGCCATAAAGCCCGGAATCACTCGGTGAAACTGGGTGCCGACATAGCTGCCGTCTTTGACATACTTAAGGAAGTTTTCCACTGTAACAGGGGCTTTTTCCTGATTGAGCTCAATCGTAAAAGCACCTAATGTGGTTTCAAATTCAACTTTAGGACCTGCAAACACCAGATTGCTGACTAACGCCAGTGAGGCAATAGCAACTTTCCACATTAGAAGCGCTCCTGCATGTAATTCTTCAACTCACGGTCGCTAGCGACTTCTTTCAGAACCAGATTAATTACATCGTTAAGTACAATTTCTATTTCTTCGTTTGAAGCACTTAAAGCGCCTGTGCGTTTCGCTGTGCCTGTGTAAGTCTTAACTAGCTTGCCTTGAGGCGTCTCTGCTGTGACTTCAAGAACGACTTTTCCATCCATCTCGTTTTCCATCACTGAGTGTTTGACGGAAACCAATGCTTCTTGCACTTCAATCTTTACTGAGTTTTCACTATTAACAGTGCTGCGGAAACCTTGAGATTGGAACTGTTCCAGTAACGCGTTTTCAATCGCGATACGCACATTTTGCTTAGAATGAATTGGCTCAATGTTTGAGCGGCCACTATCTATTAGGGCTACATATTGAGCTGAACGTACGTCTTTACTTGTCAGAGTGAAACTTGCGTCTTTTACGATGTCGCTATTGCTCAGAACTGGCTGAGGCATAAAGTTGATCTGTTCTTGTTGCGGTGCGGCACACGCAGTAAGTAAGGCCATTGACGCGGCTAGAACCAATTTTCTCATTGTAATTTCCTTTAATCGTAACTCTATACGTATAAGAGACATGATAGTGAACTATTTAGTTGCTTGTAAAATAACAAATTTCTTATTTGAAGCGACAAGTTTTACGTTCGATTTTCCAAATAGCTTAGATAACTTCACATCGTAGCCGAGGTGACGGTTACCGATAACTAATAATTGCCCACCATTGCTGAGAACATGCTTTGCATCACAGAACATCTGCCATGCGATATGATCGGTAATGGCTTGCTGCTGATGGAAGGGGGGATTACAGACCACAACATTAGCGCTGGCGTTTTCAAATCCGTCCAAGCAGTTGTTGGGAAGGCATTCTATTTTTCTGTCTTCGCCAAGTGTGCGGGTTAAGTTTTTCTTGGCTGATTCGACGGCCATAAAACTTTCATCGACGCAAGTGAGCTGTATATTTGGGTTCAACATTCCCATCTTTACGGACAACACACCGTTGCCACATCCAAGGTCCACCACCTTTTCATCGCTGAGATTTTTAGGTAAGTGATCAAGCATAAATCGCGCACCCTGATCCAGCTTTTCACCCGAATAGACATTAGGTAAGTTGTCGAGCGTGAAATGATGCTCGTCGATATTCCAGCGAGTGATAGGGTCTACAGAAACACTCGTCGAGCTATCGGCTTGAGCGAAAACCAGACGATGTTTTTTCCATGCTAGAGATGTGGTTGTCGTACCTAGGTACTTTTCAAACAGATTTAATGTAGAAGTATGAATCTCTTTAGCTTTGTTTACCGCGATCACTGGTACCGAAGCATCGAGCCTTTGTCTTAGCTGACTCAATTGCCATATTAAGTGGCGGTTGTTTCGTGGGATTTGTATCAAAACGAAATCCACACCTTGAGGAATCTCTTCCATGGTGTGAAGCAAGGTGATATCACGGCAGTGGTTACGCTTGAGGTTGGAGAGTGTTCCTTGATGAGCAATGTAGGAATCGCTCATCATGGTGATCTGATGTTTCTCCGACAACCAACAGCTCAGCGCACCAAAACTGTCATTCAGAATCAAAATGTGTTTGCCAGCGAGGCCAAGTTCTTCTATATGATTGATAAGGTATTCATCGCCAGCATCCCAGGCCTGAAGAGTTTCATTGTTGCGTTGAGGGAATCGATGCAAAGTTAAGGTGCGCTCATGGAGCACAAGTTCAGTTTTCATATTTGGAACGCTTGGGCAAATTCATGAGGTAAATTGTCGCAGAAGGTAGGGCGTGTGAAAACTAAAACCTTTTGCTTTGCGTACAAGACGATTATTATCTGTTCTTTCATGCTGTTCATATTTAGATGGTGACACACAATGCTACAAGAAGTGATTGAAACTAAACTCCAAGAGCACTTCGAACCTGAATTTCTTAACGTGCTAAACGAAAGTTACATGCACAATGTTCCAGCGGGTTCGGAAAGTCATTTTAAAGTGGTGGTGGTCAGTGACAAATTTGAAGGTCAACGTCTGATTGGGCGCCATCGCCAGGTTAATCAAGTGCTGGCTGATGAACTCGCTAACCATATTCATGCTTTGTCGATGCACACATACACGCCATCGGAGTGGAAAGAGCAGAACGAGTTGGCTCCAGATAGCCCTATGTGTTTAGGCGGCTCTAAATAGTTGAAAGAAAAGAGGTGGCGTTTGCTGCCTTTTTTATTGGCTGTGATTTAAGTAAGCGTTAACAATGTAGAAACAAATAAACAGCTGAATTAGTTTTAACCAGAAATGTTTCACAATGTGAATGATTAAAAACAGCAAAGCCCGTGTGGTTATTGGCGATTGTGCGATGGTTCAAACTTATGACCAATACTTAGCCTTTTAAACTCAAATCCTTCGAAATATCTATCTGATTCCCTTCATTGGTCATGGCATAGACTTCTAAAAAGATGATAGACTATCGCACCTGATAAATCTCGACTAAATTTGTAGCGAGGTTTTTAATAGGATGTTGCGATTTTGGTGTTTTAAACTGCGCCAAAACCGGACACTAGTGTCGTGTCTAAAAGTTACGCAATCAAAGAATCTTTTTCCCGATAAAAGTAGTGCAAGTGCGTATGATTACAATAAAGAAGGGTCTGGACCTTCCTATCGCAGGAACTCCTACCCAGGTGATTAATGATGGTAAGACCATCAAGAAAGTCGCCTTGCTTGGCGAAGAGTACGTTGGCATGCGTCCTACTATGCATGTTCGCGTAGGCGATGAAGTAAAGAAAGCCCAAGTTCTTTTTGAAGACAAAAAGAACCCGGGTGTGAAATTTACTTCACCAGCAAGCGGTAAAGTGATCGAGGTTAACCGTGGCGCTAAACGTGTCCTTCAATCTGTAGTGATTGAAGTGGCAGGTGAAGAGCAGGTAACGTTCGATAAGTTTGAAGCCGGCCAACTAGCAGGTCTTGACCGTACCGCGGTTAAAACTCAGCTTGTTGATGCAGGTCTTTGGACAGCTTTACGTACTCGTCCGTTTAGCAAGGTTCCAGCAATTGAGTCTTCTACACAGGCTATTTTTGTAACTGCAATGGATACTAATCCGTTGGCAGCTCAGCCTGAGTTGGTCATCAATGAACAGCAAGATGCGTTCGTTGCTGGTTTGGATGTGCTTTCAACTCTGACAGACGGTAAGGTTTACGTGTGTAAATCTGGTACCAGTCTACCTCGTTCTTCTCAGTCAAATGTTGAAGAGCATGTTTTTGATGGCCCTCACCCAGCAGGTCTAGCTGGCACCCACATGCATTTCCTATACCCAGTAAATGCAGAAAACGTGGCGTGGAGCATCAACTACCAAGACGTTATTGCGTTCGGTAAGTTGTTCCTAACTGGTGAACTTTACACGGATCGTGTTGTATCTCTGGCTGGCCCAGTAGTGAACAACCCTCGTCTAGTCCGTACAACTCAAGGTGCAAACCTAGAAGATTTGACTGACAGCGAGTTAATGCCAGGTGAAGTTCGTGTGATTTCTGGTTCAGTACTGACAGGTACTCATGCAACTGGTCCTCACGCTTACCTAGGTCGTTACCACGTACAGGTTTCTGTATTACGTGAAGGTCGTGACAAAGAACTGTTTGGCTGGGCTATGCCTGGTAAGAACAAGTTCTCGGTAACCCGTGCTTTCCTTGGTCATATCTTCAAAGGTCAGTTGTTCAACATGACAACAACCACGAATGGTAGTGATCGTTCAATGGTGCCAATTGGCAACTATGAACGTGTATTGCCATTGGATATGGAACCAACTCTGCTACTTCGTGATCTATGTGCAGGCGACGTTGACAGTGCTCAAGCACTGGGTGCGCTAGAACTGGATGAAGAAGACCTAGCATTGTGTACCTTTGTATGTCCGGGCAAATACGAGTACGGTGCGTTACTTCGTGAATGTCTAGATAAGATCGAGAAGGAAGGGTAATTTTCATGGCTCTTAAAAAGTTTCTTGAAGACATCGAGCATCATTTTGAGCCTGGCGGTAAACATGAAAAATGGTTTGCCCTGTACGAAGCTGTAGCAACAGTTTTCTACACGCCAGGTCTTATTACAAAGAAAAGCTCGCACGTTCGTGATAGCGTTGACTTAAAACGTATCATGATCATGGTTTGGTTTGCGGTATTCCCAGCAATGTTCTGGGGTATGTACAACGCAGGTGGCCAAGCTATTGCAGCACTTAACCACATGTATGCTGGCGAGCAGCTAGCAGCAGTTATCGCAGGTAACTGGCATTACTGGCTAACCGAAATGCTTGGCGGCACTATTGCGGCTGATGCTGGGGTTGGCACTAAGATGCTACTGGGTGCGACCTACTTCCTACCGATTTACGCCACAGTGTTTATTGTTGGTGGCTTCTGGGAAGTGTTGTTCTGTATGGTGCGTAAGCACGAAGTTAACGAAGGCTTCTTTGTTACTTCTATCTTGTTCGCGCTAATCGTTCCGCCAACGCTGCCTCTATGGCAAGCGGCTCTAGGTATCACATTCGGTGTGGTGGTAGCTAAAGAGATCTTTGGTGGTACAGGTCGTAACTTCCTAAACCCTGCACTGGCTGGTCGTGCTTTCCTATTCTTTGCTTACCCAGCTCAAATCTCGGGTGACGTAGTCTGGACTGCTGCTGACGGTTTCTCAGGTGCTACTGCGCTTAGCCAATGGGCTCAAGGTGGTAACGGTGCTCTTGTTAACACAGTAACAGGTGCTCCTATCACTTGGATGGATGCGTTTATCGGTAACATCCCAGGTTCAATCGGTGAAGTATCGACTCTTGCCCTGATGATTGGTGCAGCGATGATCGTTTATATGCGAATCGCTTCGTGGCGAATCATTGCTGGTGTGATGATCGGTATGATTGCAACCGCAACGCTGTTCAACGTTATTGGTTCTGATACCAACCCAATGTTCAACATGCCATGGCATTGGCACCTAGTTCTAGGTGGTTTTGCATTCGGTATGTTCTTTATGGCGACAGACCCTGTATCCGCTTCATTTACCAATGGTGGTAAATGGTGGTACGGCGCGCTAATCGGCGTGATGTGTGTACTTATTCGTGTAGTTAACCCAGCTTACCCAGAGGGTATGATGCTGGCGATTCTGTTCGCGAACCTGTTTGCACCTCTGTTCGACCATGTAGTTATCGAGAAGAACATCAAGCGGAGACAAGCACGCTATGGCAAGTAATAACGACAGCATTAAAAAGACGCTGGGTGTTGTTATCGGGTTGAGCCTTGTTTGTTCAATCATCGTATCAACAGCCGCTGTTGGTCTGCGCGATCAGCAAAAAGCTAACGCTGTACTAGACAAGCAAACTAAGATTATCGAAGTTGCTGGAATTGAAACAGCGGGCAAGAAAGTACCTGAGCTATTCGCTGAGTACATTGAACCTCGCCTGGTTGACTTCAACACTGGTGACTTTGTTGAAGAAGCTGCAGATGGTTCTACCGCTGCAAACTATGATCAGCGCAAAGCAGCAAAAGACCCTTCAGAGTCAGTTAAACTAACTGGCGAAGAAGACAAGGCGAAAATCATCCGTCGTGCTAACACAGGTGTTGTATACCTAGTGAAAGACGGCAATGACGTGTCTAAAGTTATCCTGCCAGTTCATGGTAACGGTCTATGGTCTATGATGTACGCATTTGTTGCTGTTGAAACTGACGGTAACACTGTGTCTGGTATCACTTACTACGAGCAGGGTGAAACTCCTGGACTTGGTGGTGAAGTTGAGAACCCATCATGGCGTGCTCAGTGGGTCGGTAAAAAATTATTTGACGACAACCACAAGCCAGCAATCAAGATTGTTAAAGGTGGCGCTCCAGAAGGTTCAGAGCATGGTATCGACGGCCTTTCAGGTGCAACACTAACTGGTAACGGTGTTCAAGGTACATTCGACTTCTGGTTAGGCGATATGGGCTTTGGTCCGTTCCTAGCAAAAGTTCGTGACGGAGGTCTGAACTAATGTCTAGCGCACAAAACATTAAAAAGAGCATTATGGCGCCGGTGTTGGATAACAACCCAATCGCGCTACAGGTTCTTGGTGTATGTTCTGCTCTTGCAGTAACAACTAAACTAGAGACAGCATTTGTAATGACACTAGCGGTAACGTTTGTAACTGCGTTGTCAAACTTCTCTGTATCTCTAATCCGTAACCACATTCCTAACAGCGTGCGTATCATCGTTCAGATGGCGATCATCGCATCTTTAGTAATCGTGGTAGACCAAGTGCTAAAAGCATACCTGTACGATATCTCTAAGCAGCTGTCGGTATTCGTAGGTTTGATCATTACGAACTGTATCGTAATGGGTCGTGCAGAAGCATTCGCTATGAAATCTGCACCTGTGCCGTCACTTATTGATGGTATTGGTAACGGTCTTGGTTACGGCTTCGTTCTTATCACTGTAGGCTTCTTCCGTGAGTTGTTTGGCTCTGGCAAACTATTTGGCATGGAAGTTCTACCTCTAGTGAGCAATGGTGGTTGGTACCAGCCAAACGGTCTGATGCTTCTAGCACCATCTGCATTCTTCCTAATCGGCTTCCTTATCTGGGCAATCCGTATTCTGAAACCAGAACAAGTAGAAGCGAAGGAGTAAGGGCGTCATGGAACATTACATTAGTCTATTAGTTAAATCGATTTTCATCGAAAACATGGCTCTGTCTTTCTTCTTGGGTATGTGTACATTCCTTGCTGTATCTAAGAAAGTTAAGACGTCTTTCGGTCTTGGTGTTGCTGTTGTTGTGGTACTGACTATCGCAGTTCCGGTTAACAACCTAGTTTACAACCTTGTACTGAAAGAAAACGCTTTAGTGGAAGGTGTGGATCTTAGCTTCCTAAACTTCATCACCTTTATCGGTGTAATTGCAGCACTTGTACAGATTCTAGAGATGGTTCTTGACCGTTTCTTCCCACCTCTGTACAACGCGCTAGGCATCTTCCTACCGCTGATCACAGTAAACTGTGCGATCTTCGGTGGTGTATCTTTCATGGTACAACGTGACTACAACTTTGCTGAATCTGTTGTTTATGGCTTCGGTTCAGGTGTGGGTTGGATGCTAGCTATCGTTGCTCTTGCAGGTATCCGTGAGAAGATGAAGTACTCTGACGTGCCCCCTGGTCTGCGTGGTCTTGGCATCACTTTTATCAGTGTAGGTCTTATGGCGTTAGGCTTTATGTCTTTCTCTGGTGTTCAACTGTAAGTCGGGTAAACCGCAACAATTAAGGAATAGTCAATGGACATTATTCTTGGTGTAGTGATGTTTACTCTGATCGTACTTGCGCTAGTACTAGTGATTCTTTTCGCTAAGTCTAAGCTTGTGCCAACAGGTGACATTACAATTTCTGTAAACGATGACCCTTCACTGGCGATCGTTACACAGCCAGGCAGTAAGCTTCTGGGTGCTCTAGCTGGTGCTGGTGTATTCGTATCTTCTGCTTGTGGTGGCGGTGGCTCATGTGGTCAGTGTCGCGTAAAAGTTAAATCAGGTGGTGGCGATATCCTACCTACCGAGCTTGACCATATTACTAAAGGTGAAGCACGTGAAGGTGAGCGTCTAGCGTGTCAGGTTGCAATGAAAACTGACATGGACATCGAACTCCCTGAAGAAATCTTCGGTGTTAAGAAGTGGGAATGTTCTGTTATCTCTAACGATAACAAAGCAACATTCATCAAAGAACTTAAGCTACAAATTCCGGATGGCGAATCAGTACCTTTCCGTGCTGGTGGTTACATCCAGATTGAAGCGCCAGTTCACCACGTGAAATACGCTGACTACGATATCCCTGAGGAATACCGTGAAGACTGGGACAAGTTCAACCTGTTCCGTTACGAGTCTAAGGTAAACGAAGAGACTATCCGTGCTTACTCAATGGCGAACTATCCGGAAGAAGAAGGCATCATCATGCTGAACGTCCGTATCGCTACACCGCCGCCAAACAACCCAGACGTACCACCAGGCATCATGTCTTCGTACATCTGGTCTCTGAAAGAAGGCGATAAGTGTACGATTTCTGGTCCATTTGGTGAGTTCTTCGCGAAAGACACTGACAACGAAATGGTATTCGTTGGTGGTGGTGCAGGTATGGCGCCGATGCGTTCACATATCTTTGACCAGCTTAAGCGTCTGAAGTCTTCACGTAAGATGTCATTCTGGTACGGTGCTCGTTCTAAGCGCGAAATGTTCTACGTAGAAGATTTCGACGGCCTGCAAGCAGAAAACGACAACTTCGTATGGCACTGTGCTCTATCTGATCCAATGCCTGAAGATAACTGGGATGGCTACACTGGCTTCATCCACAACGTACTGTACGAAAACTACCTGAAGGACCACGAAGCGCCTGAAGATTGTGAGTACTACATGTGTGGTCCACCAATGATGAACGCAGCTGTTATCGGCATGCTAAAAGATCTTGGTGTTGAGGATGAAAACATCCTACTCGATGACTTTGGTGGTTAATTCCTATAAGTGATTGAAATATATGGCTGACTCGTAAGAGTCAGCCATTGTTTTTTCCTGCTATTAATTTTTAAATGGCCATAGTCGATGTGCTCTTAAACAGAGTCATGTGCTATTTCCGTTTCTCTTATAAGGAGTCTAACAAGTGAAAAAGTGGCTTGTTGCATTTGCTTCTCTATTGGTTCTTGCCGGCTGTGAAAAGCCCGTAGAACAGATTCACCTAAGTGGCCCGACAATGGGTACCACTTACAACATCAAATACATAGAGTCTGAGGGTATCCCATCGCCTGAGGCCCTACAAAAAGAAGTTGACCGCTTGCTGGAAGAAGTGAATGACCAGATGTCGACTTACCGCAAAGATTCCGAATTGAGCCGCTTCAATCAAAACCAGACATCAACGCCATTCGAAGTGTCACCACAAACTGCCACCGTTGTGAAAGAAGCCATTCGTTTGAACGGTCTTACTTTAGGTGCCTTAGATGTTACTGTCGGCCCACTAGTTAATTTATGGGGCTTTGGACCTGAAGCACGTCCTGAAGTGGTGCCAACGGATGAAGAGCTGGCAGCACGTAAGGCCAATACAGGTATTCAGCATTTGACGGTCGAAGGTAATCTGCTGACTAAGGACATCCCAAACCTGTATGTTGATCTTTCAACAATTGCAAAAGGTTGGGGGGTAGACGTTGTTGCGGACTATATTCAATCACAAGGTATCCAAAACTACATGGTAGAAGTCGGTGGTGAGATGCGCCTTAAAGGTGTCAATCGTGAAGGCGTTAAATGGCGTATCGCGATTGAAAAACCGTCTGCTGACGAACGTACTGTGCAGGAGATTATCGAGCCGGGCGATATGGCAGTTGCCACTTCTGGTGATTATCGTATCTATTTTGAGCGTGATGGTGTACGTTACTCGCACATCATTAATCCTCAGACTGGGAAACCAATCCGTCATAAAGTTGTTTCTGTGACGGTACTAGACAAGTCGTCGATGACTGCTGACGGTCTAGCAACAGGGTTGATGGTGCTTGGCGAAGAGCAGGGAATGAAGATAGCCAACGAGAATAATATCCCTGTGTTTATGATCGTTAAGACCGAAGATGGATTTAAAGAAATGGCATCGGAAGCGTATAAGCCATTTATGAATAAATAATACCAAGTGAGCATGTCATTATGAGTACATTTCTGATTACTTTCGGCATTTTTATTGCCGTTATCGCAGCCATGTCTGTCGGCTACATTTTCCAGAAAAAAGTGGTGAAAGGCAGTTGTGGTGGTCTTGGTGCTGTGGGCGTTGACAAGGTGTGTAATTGCCCTGAACCGTGTGATGCTCGTAAAAAGCGAGAAGCTCGCGAAGCTTTAAGAGCAGAAAAGCTTGCTGCTCGTGAAGAAAAGCTGGCAGCGTGGGAAAAAGACCGTATTGCTTAATCGAACACAAAGCCCGGAGTTCAATCCGGGCTTTGTTTATTCTGTCGCGATAATTTGATTGCGGCCGTGTTCTTTGGCGACATAAAGACAATCGTCTGCCAATTTAATTTGCTGTTCCAAGGTACCTTCTAAACTGCATACACCGATACTGATCGTTAGCGTGATGTCTTGACCATTATGTTTAATGATCGAATTCTCTATTCTCTGGCGCATTTTCTCTAGGCGAGTGATAAATTCATCCAGTGTTGAGTAAGACTGCACGCAAAACTCCTCCCCTCCAAAGCGCACAACCACATCTTCCGGAAAGTAGATTTTCAATATATTGGCGATGGTTTTTAGTGCAGCGTCTCCGCCATCATGGCCGAAAGTATCATTGACGGATTTAAAGTGGTCGATATCCAGCATAGCGATGTATCTGGCACTGCCTTCGGTACAAGATTGATTGAAGAGAAAACGACGGTTCCAAAGACCAGTCAGGGTATCCTGATTAGCAAGTTTGTACAGCTCGTCGGTAGCTTCTTTCATATCAAGGAGTTGATTGACTCGGCAAAAAAATTCTTCTTGGTTAAACGGTTTGTGCAAAAAGTCATTGGCGCCAGCTTTAAGAAACCTAGCGGTTAGCGTTCTGTCGCCACTACCCGATAGCCCTAATATAGCGAGGCTATTCTTATCGTACATTTGCCTAATCTCTCGCGTCATTACAATACCGTCTTTGCTGGGCATATCATGGTCGGTAATGATGAAGGTAATATCTGGAGTTTCCGCGAGTTTATGTAGTGCGTCCGAGCCGTTTTGCGCTTGAGTCGTTCGAATGTACTGATGTTCAAGCAATTGCGCAACATGCTTTCGAACAGTTGGAGAGTCATCAACTACCAGAGCATGATGATTAACATTGTTCATCAATCTAGTTGCCAAAGGCAGTAAGTACGACACGGAAGCCATACTGTCTTTAAGTAGATAATCCATCACGCCTTTGGCAATAAAACGTTCACGAATCTGATCGCTAAAGGTCGCAGTGAGTACGATAACTTTTTGTTTATTATCTAAAACAAGATCAATGACCTCACCATCCTGTGCGTCAGGCAAGCAGTAATCCAGCACAGCAAAATGGAAGTTGTGATGCTCATCTAGCGCTTTTTGAGTCTCTGCGTATGATTCACACCCAACGACGTCACAGCCAATAGTCGTCAACTGCTGTGTCAAATAGTTGCGATAGGCACGGCTGTCTTCGACCACCAACACTTTATGGTTCACCTGAGTCCTCCTTATCGCAACTTATAAATTAATAATAACTGCATATTTTGATACTTCTATTAGAAATGCGGAAAAAGTTTCGCTCTTCTTACGACTGTTGGCGAGTAGAGAGAGAAAAGTTATACTGTATTTATGTACAGTTTTTTTATGTGTGGTTATGTCCGACGAAAAAGTAAGAAAGATCATTCACGTTGATATGGACTGCTTTTATGCTGCGGTGGAGATGCGTGATAACCCGAGCTATCGCGGAAGGCCATTAGCCGTTGGTGGGCATGAAAAACAACGTGGCGTTCTGAGTACTTGCAACTATGAAGCGAGAAAGTTTGGCATCCGAAGTGCGATGCCTACTGGGCAGGCGTTAAAATTGTGTCCTCACCTTCTGGTTGTTCCAGGGCGTATGCAAGTGTACAAACAAGCTTCTCAGCATATTCGTGAGATTTTCTCCCGCTACACGACATTGATTGAGCCTTTGTCCTTGGATGAAGCCTTTTTGGACGTGACGGATTCTGAGCAGTGTCAGGGCTCAGCAACGTTAATTGCAGAAGCAATCCGGCGAGATATTTTTAATGAACTTCAGCTAACGGCGTCGGCTGGTGTTGCTCCGGTAAAGTTTCTAGCAAAGGTCGCTTCGGATATGAATAAGCCCAATGGGCAGTACGTGATACCGCCGGAAAAAGTCCAGCAGGTTGTTGATAAACTACCACTAGAAAAAATTCCCGGTGTGGGAAAGGTGAGCTTAGAAAAGTTGCATCAGGCAGGTTTTTATCTCTGTGAGGATGTAAAAAACAGTGATTACCGTGAGCTGTTATTACGCTTTGGTCGATTAGGTGCCTCTCTGTGGAAAAAGAGCCATGGTATTGACCGGCGAGAGGTAGTGGTAGAACGTGAACGAAAATCGGTCGGTGTTGAGCGCACTTTCAGCGAAAATATCAGTACTTATGACGAGTGTTGGCAGGTGATTGAACATAAGCTCTTTCCTGAGTTGGAAACACGACTGATCAAAGCCTCTCCTGAGAAAGCCATTATCAAGCAGGGCATCAAACTCAAGTTTGCGGATTTTCAGCTCACCACGATTGAACACATACACCCTGAACTTGAGCTGGATTACTTCAAAGATTTATTGCGTGATATTCTTAAACGCCAGCAAGGGCGCGAGATTCGGCTATTAGGCTTAAACGTGATGCTTAAGCCTGAAGAGCAAACCAAACAGCTGAGCTTTTTCTGACGCCAACTAAAGTGACTCAATTTCGCTCAGCACTTGCTGATATGGATGTTCACTGAGTTTGCCAAACCCAGCTAAGCTGCGCGCTTTAACTTTGGTAAACCAAGGGGTAGCTATGCCGCACAGGAACTTCGTTTTAAGATTGTTGGATAATGGCGAGGCGGATTTACCTTGAAGAGGAGCCAACCAGTCAGCAATCTGTTCGCGTTCTAATTGTGGGTTTAGCGCATCTGGCCAAGCATGTTGTTCTCCACGACATACGCTACAGTGGCCACACTGCTCAGGGGCTTGGCTGTCTGAAAAGTAGTTTGCTAACGCCTTACTCAAACAGTGCTTGGATTTGAACAGCGCTAACAGATTGTGAATACGTTCGACGTCACTGCGTTCTTTATTCTTAAACAGTTGCCATAGCTGGTCACTGAGGTCTTCGATGGACTGTTGAGGTGGACTGACCCGATACACTTCGGTCATTAACTTACTTTCCAGTTCAATCCATCCGTTTTGATGAAAATAATCCAGTGCGGCGACAGCACGCGAACGTTCACCCTGATAGCTTTGCCACAGAGCATCAAAATCAACCTGACACCAGAGCCTTGCTTGCGGCGAACAGTGAAACAGCGCTTCACTAAATTGGCGCCTCTCGCCATCGAAGTGTTCAATAATATCCTGTTTAGGCCTGATGAACTTGAAGCGATAATCGGCGAAGTAACTGTATTGGGCGGTGATGACCTTGGCCATCTCCATGTACACGAGCAATGTTTTCAGTGGTAGCTGACGAATATTACTGTCAGAGGAAAGACGAGAGATCACCACCTCCCAGTTTTGCTCTGACGAAACGGCTTGCTGAATGACGTTATGGATTTCATCGTATTCAGGAGTGTCGCCGTAGACAAAGTTTTCCAACGTACACACACCATCCTCGTTGGCGAGCAAAATGCATTGTGAGGTTTGTCCGTCTCGACCTGCTCGGCCAATTTCTTGTGCGTAGTTTTCAATTGATTTAGGTAAATCAAAATGAATCACTCGGCGGATATCCGATTTATCCACTCCCATACCAAAAGCGATCGTAGCGGCAATGCAATCTGTCTGACCAGACATAAAGTCCTGCTGAATTCGTTCTCGGGTTTCACTGTCTAGTCCCGCGTGATAAGCCGTTGCGTTAACGCCTTGTTCGGCAAGTAACTTGGCAATACGCTCGGCACTGTTCTGTTGAGTTACGTAAACAATGGTAGGTAACTTTGGATCTTGGCTGATGACCGATAACAAGGCGTTATCTTTTTCTGCTTGCGAACAGGGCATGACTGAAATGTCCAGATTAGGTCGATAAAACCCAGTGACCGTAATGTCACGCGGCGCTATGTTGAATTTCTTACTCATGTCGTCCAATACCGCTTGCGTTGCCGTTGCGGTCAAAAGGAGAACTTGAGGAATCGCGAGTTCTTGTTGAAACTGAGGAAGCTTAAGGTAGTCAGGGCGAAAATTGTGCCCCCATTCTGAGATACAGTGTGCTTCATCGACAACCAATTGTGAGATACTGAGCTGAGATAAAAAGTGACGAAAACGCTCGTTTTTCAGTCGTTCGACAGACACCATTAGGATCTTCACATCGCCATTACGCACTTGCGCCATGATCTGTTGGGCTTCTTCCTTGCTTTGGCTGGAGTTGAGAGAGGCTGCTGCGATCTCTTTGCTGTGCAGGAATTCGAGCTGATCTTTCATTAAGGCTAGTAGAGGAGAAATGACTAAGGTCAGGTGTGGTAAACATAAAGCAGATAGCTGATAACAAAGAGATTTTCCTGAACCCGTCGGAAAAATAGCCGCACAGGACTTGCCGTCCAAAACCTTATCTATTACTTGATATTGCCCGTCTCTGAGTTGCTCAAAGCCGAAAGCGGTACGTAATGTAGCGTGGATTTTATCTTGGTTGCCTGATGTTTGCATTTGCCTGTTACCAGTATGACGAGAGTGCCTGACGTAGTATTCTAGAGGGATTAGACGGGAAGGAACATGATTTTAGTATGAATAAATCGGAGTTACTGCAAACCATATTGACTGCGATGCAACACTCTCTTGAAGTGGCCAACAGTGCTACTCAACGTGCGATTGAATCTGCCACTGATGAAGAAACTGTTCCAGAGCACAAATATGATACTTTGGCGCTGGAGGCATCCTACCTTGCTCATGGACAGGCCATGCGTGTACAGGAATGCGAACGAGATCTGGATGTCATGGCTCATCTTCAACTACCACAGCAATCAGAGCGAATCACTCTTGGTAGTCTGGTTTCTTTAATTGATCTTGAGGATAACCGTCGATGGTTTTTTGTTGCGCCTTGCACGGGTGGTTTGAAAGTCCAGCATCAGCAACAAGAAGTCATGTTAGTCACGTTCGATTCACCACTTGGCTTTGCTATGAAGGGTAAGTCTATGGGGGATGAAGTAGAGTATCAGGTCGCGACAACCACCTTTAGCTATGAGGTAGATACAATAATTTGACGCAAGTGCGTTGAGTTTTTGTTAGGGTAGCGAAGAGTCAATACGGTGAGATTAAAATGAAACGAGTACTAATGACCATCCCGTTGCTGATGGCGAGTCAGGTATACGCAGCTCAATGTCAGGTCGATTTGAAAAATGATATCCGCATTAATGGTGAGACGTTAGAGATCCATCAAGTCAGTGGTGACAGTGCGATTGTGAATGCCGATAACACCTTGACTATTCATGGAGAGGTCATCCCTTTAGATGCGTCACAGCAGCAAGCGATCGCTGACTATCGCAGCAATTTAAATGATTACTTGCCACGAGCAAAGCAGATTGCTCAGGATGGTCTGGCTTTGGCGAACGACATTATTGATGATGTTGGCCAAAGTTTCGATGCACCGGAAGCTTTCGACAGTGTGAAAGCCTCCATGCAGCAGTTTTACGCCGATATCGAAGCTCGTTATTACCAAAATGGCGATTTGGTTTTACCAGCGGACAGCTTTGGCTCACTGCGCGAAACGTGGGCGGAAGATTTTGAAAGCGCGAAGAAGTTGTTCAATGAAGAGTTCATCACCAGTGCATTCAATGCGATGTCGGAAAAAATGAAAGCGGAAGGTGGTCTGAATCTGACAGAGATGGCGGATACTATGAGTGAGCTGAAAGAGCGAATTGCAAAAAGACTTGAAGAACACTCCGTTGACGTGGAGAAACAGAGTCAGGAATTTTGTGACTCACTTGACAATATGGCTGAGCAAGAGCAGGAATTACATAAGAAAATTCCACAGCTAAAAGATTATCAGATTTTCACTATTTAACTCCCGATAAGAGAAGAGCGCCAAACGGCGCTCTTCTTTTTATTGGCTGTTATTCATCTGGGTCAGCTTGTCGCCGACAGGACCTGAGAAGATGAAGCCATCGTGCTCATCCCAGTTAATCGACCAGGTCATCACACCCGCATAGTTAGGATAGTTAAAGGCAGGAGTGACTGAGCCACAGCTGGTGCCTTTAGTCAGACAATCCAATGCATCAAGAATGTTCTGGGTCGGTGCTTGTCCTGAGTTCGCTGAGCTAGGACCTGATGGCAAGCCGATAGCGACTTGATCATCTCTAAGCGGCGCAAACTGAGAGCCATCGGCCAGCTCAAAGCCTTCAATCAGCATCTTAGATTGGGCAACCATCATATCGACTGAACCTTCAGCAGCACTACCTTGCGTGTAAGGGTTCGGCAGGCCACCATTGTTGTATAGCTGTACGTGGAGAAGATCTAGTGTACTGCGTGTGTCATTAATGACCGGAATGTACGCCCCCCAAATGCCACTGTAAGCCACGAATCCGCCTTGAACATAAGGGTGTTCTGGCGCCATAGTCAGGTACATATCCCCACCCATGTTTTGCTCGATTTGCAGTAGTGCTCGGCCTAAGCGTGCCTGAATTTGCGAGCCATGAACCAGATTAGAACCACTCTCTAAGTCGACATCGAGACCATCGAAACCCCACTCCTTGATGATTTCAGTCAAGCTTGAGACAAAGTTGGCTTCATCCTGATCAGTATTGAGTGTAATCGTACCTTCTGCACCACCAAGAGAAAGGACAAACTTTTTACCTTTAGCTTGTAGCGCTGCCATGTCTTGTTTGAACTGAGCTGGGTCAAGTGCAGCACAACTGCTATGGATATCACCAGAGTAAAGATTAAAGTGGACGGTACCATCGCTGTTGCGATCATTCTCGGCAAATGCAATGTCGATAACATCCCAAGCGTCCGACATATCCGCCAATCGCATTGGGCACCCTGCACCGTTGACGAAGTTATGCCAGTATCCGATCAACTTGTGCGTTTTTTCTGTCTGCTCCACGACAGAAATTGTCGCAGCATCGGACGTCACTTCACTGTTGGCTGAGTTTGTGGCTTTGGCCGCAACGGTATAGCTACCTACCGCACCTGCGGTCCAGTTATAGCTGTATGGTGCAGTGGTATCTGTACCGACAATCGCTCCGTTCACTAAGAAATCGACCTGCGATACGCTGGCAGACAGCGATGTTGCATCGGCGGAAAACTGGACCGATTTACCTAACCCGACGGTTTGGCCCGGTACTGGCGATATCAATGCAACCACTAAGTCTTGGTCACTGACTGTTACCGAAACCGTCGCTTCGCCCGTGTTGTTTTCATTGTCTGTCGCGACGGCTTTGAGGCTATTTAGGCCAACCTGAGTCGCTGTCCAACTTACTGCGTAAGGTGGCTGTGTCACCACACCGAGGCTGTTACTGCCTACGAAGAATTCGACTTGGCTTACTGTCCCATCAGAATCTGAAGCGTCAGCAGAGAAACTGACGGTGTTTCCAGCAAGCAATATTTGATTGTCACTAGGGCTAGTGATGGTTACCACAGGTGGAGAGGCACAAGCGCCTAACCCTGTCCAGGCTTCATCCCAATAGTCTCCTTGTCCTGGCTCATATGCCCAAGCTGAGGCTGAAGAACACCAACCAGCAATGTCACAACGGTATTTTTGATTATGGTTCTGTACTAGCTGACCTGCACTGTAGCTGGTACCTGCGGTATAAGTCGGTAGTCCTGCACAGCCACCTGATGCGTTGCTGGCGACAACCAGCGATACTTCTTGTGTTGAAGTTGTCTGGTTGTCGTTGTCTGTGGCTTTAGCCTTGAAGTTATGAGTGCCACTGACGGAGGTCCACGTGGTTTCGTAAGGTGCAGACGTATCGCTGGCAATCAATTGTCCATCGACAAAAAATTCAACCTTATCAACGCTGCCATCTGTGTCGGAGGCATTCGCGCTTAATGTGAGAAGGTCGCCTTCGGTCAATTGCTCGCTGCCTGAAGGGCTGGTTAAAGTGACAGAAGGAGGAATCGGTTCGCCAGCTAAGGTGACGCTGATTGCAATCTGCGTTTCTGATGTGGCGTTTTCATTGTCAGTGGCAATAACGGAAATGGTGGTTGCACCTGCGACCGCCGTCCAATCTGCTTGATAAGGTGCTTGTGTGACCGTCGCGATGTTCTGGCCGTCAACCAGGAAGGTTACTTGATCGATGTCGCCATCGCTATCACTTGCGGAAGCCTGTATCGTGGTGGCTGTGCCTTCGGAGATCTCAGCGTTATTGACAGGAGAAGATATGGATACCTCTGGAGCTGCGTTACCACCGCCAGTGTCACATTGTCCAAGGTTTTTCCATGCTTGCCAATCACCGGAGTTGCTGACGGGGTCATTGCCTTGTGTCCAATGACTGGCTTGATAAGCATGGTTGGATGTCTGAACTAGATCTCCGGATGTGTAGACCGCAGTGCTATCCCAAACCGCCAAGCCAGCACAATCATAGGCGTGCGCTTGGTAGCTTAGCCCTAACGCCGCGATGATGGCGCCTCTGAGCAGATTTGAACCCATTTTTCTCTCCTTCATGGATTTAGTAAACCAACTCATAACCAATAGCGAAAATGCTGAACTTTGCTCGCTAACTTAATGATTATTTAGATTTTATTCGTCGGATATCACGGTGAAAATTTGTAGGATTCTTTCATTACATTGGTTGTTCGGCGCACTTCACGCTTCAATTTTTGCTTACTGGTTGGTTAAAAATTCTTTGTATGAATTAATTTACAGCTTAATTTCCTATTTATTTGCCTTATTCTGGTTGCTTAATAACCTCATAGCTGGAGTGAATAAGAGCTTTGTAATATCGTACTAGTCAACTAGTTTATGGGTGCAAGTTAAGCGGTATGGCACAAGCAGACAATTTTCAAACACGTGAGCACTTTGGCTCTCGTTTAGGCTTTATTCTGGCGGCAGCTGGTGCTGCGGTTGGTTTAGGTAACATTTGGGGCTTCCCAACTCAAGCTGCCAGTAATGGTGGCGGGGCATTTTTGCTGGTTTATCTGGTGATGATTTTGGTGGTGGCGTTTCCAATGCTGGTGGTCGAAATGGCGATAGGTCGTCATGGTCAGGCTAACCCCGTGGATAGCATGCGCTCTCTCACCGCCAATCCTCTGGCGAAAAAAGTCGGTGGGCTTGTAGGATGGATAGGTTTAAGTGTGCCCAGCGCTGTGTTGGCGTTTTACAGCATTGTAGGCGGCTGGCTGATCTGCTTTTTGCTTGGTGCTGTGGCTGATGTGATAGGTATGCAAGCCGCAAGTGCCTGGTTTAAGGGGTTCAGTGTTGAGCGCAACCTGTTTGGTACTGTTGTTTTCTACGTGCTGACGATTCTCATCGTGCAGGGCGGGGTGAAACAAGGCATCGAAAAATGGTCAACGCGCCTTATGCCTGCTTTGTTTGTTCTATTTGGTTTGTTGTTCATCTATATCATGACTCAATCCGGTGCGATGGAAGGACTTAAGCATTATCTTGTCCCTGATTTTGACAAGGTGATGGATCGCAAATTGATTCTCGCTGCTATGGGGCAGGGCTTCTTTTCTCTGACCATTGGTGGCTGTTCTATGCTGATCTACGGTTCTTACCTCAGCAAGAAAGAGAATTTACCGAAAATGGCGATGAACGTCACTCTGGTCGATACCGCGGTTGCGTTTATCGCAGGTTTGGTGGTTATGCCAGCGATGTTTGTAGCGATGCAGAAAGGCGTGCAGATCTATGCTGAGGATGGTTCTCTGCTCAGCTCAGATACCTTGGTTTTCACCGTATTGCCTTTGATGTTTGATAGCCTTGGTTTATTAGGCCAGCTATTTGCAATTGTGTTCTTCCTACTGCTGACGATTGCAGCACTGACTTCTTCCATCTCTATGTTGGAGTGTCCGGTCGCGCTGGTGGGGGAGCGCTTTAACACTAAACGCAGTACCACAAGCTGGGTGCTTGGTGGTTTAATTGCCCTTTTGAGTATCGTGATCGTGTTTAATTTTGGTGCTTTATTTAGCTTGGTTGCAACCGTCGCAACCCAGTACCTTCAACCTGCTGCAGCGTTACTCTTCTGTTTGTTTGGTGGTTGGGTGTGGAATCGTCACTCGAAAATCAAAGAACTTGAGCATGGCTACCCAGAATTTACGCAAGGCTGGTTTGGAAAGCTCTGGCCTGCTTACGTGAAATTTGTCTGCCCTGTATTGGTTGCCACGGTGATTTGGGCGTCTTTCGGTTAAGCAACTTAACAGGCGATATTTAAAGAGAAAACCGCTTACATCATAAAAGGTGTAAGTGGTTTTCTTGCTTAGGTTGAAGATTGAATTTGACCTGTTGTTAGCGGTTCCAGATCGGAGTCGATCACCTCTTCAATAAACTCTTCTACAACCTGTTCCACTTGTTGGTCATCTTCGACAAAATATGCCAAATGAAACACGGCATCCCCTTCATTGACTAAGGGAAGAGTTTGCTGGCCAATCACAATGCCGCCCTTATGGGCTTTAAGCTCAATTTCACTGTGTCCCAGTGGGGCGCTTATGAAGGCTAATGTTTGGCCTTTCGTTACCTTTTCACCTAATGTCACTACGGTACGCAGAATCCCATCGCTTTCCGCTCGTATCCAACTGGTGGACTTGGCGATAACGGGCTCTGGAAGCTTTTTACGGCTTGGTCGTAACATGCCAATGGCTTGCATTACACGTTTCACGCCAATAAAACCGGCATTGATGCAAATAGGCTCAAATCGCAGTGCTTCTCCTGCTTCGTAAGTCAGCACTGGGATCCCCAGACGCTCGGCCTCGCTGCGCAGTGAGCCATCTCTTAAAGGAGCATCAACAATGACAGGGGTGGCAAAGGCCTGTGCAATTCGCAGTGTTTCAGGATTGCTTAAGTCCGCCCGAATCTGCGGTAAGTTTGTGCGATGAATCGCACCAGTGTGTAAGTCGAGAATATAGTCACAACGTTTTGCCACCTGATTGAAGAAAGCGCTTGCCATGCGAGAAGCCAGCGAACCTTTCTCACTGCCGGGAAAACAGCGGTTCAGGTCACGCCTATCGGGCAAATAACGTGATTTATGAATAAAGCCAAACACGTTAACGATAGGCACTGCGATCACAGTGCCTTTCAGTTTTTGTGCATCAATGGTGTTGATTAACTGACGGACTATCTCCACGCCATTGAGTTCATCACCATGGATAGCGGCATTAACCATCAGAGTTGGCCCTGCAAATTTCCCATTGATGACTTCGATTGGGATCGACAAAGGAGAGTGGGTATAGAGTTTTGCTGACTCTAGCTCTACTACCTTTCTTTGTCCCGGCGAGATTTGCTCGCCGAGAATGTCAAACACGCGATTGATCTTAGCCTTTGCCACGAGTTCTAGTCCTTTTGGTTGAGGCATTTTTCTCGATAAACTCGACGATCATGCCTGCAATGTCTTTGCCTGTTGCTGCTTCAATACCTTCTAAACCTGGTGAAGAGTTGACTTCCATCACCAAAGGGCCCCGTTCCGATCTTAGTAGATCCACTCCAGCAACGTTGAGCCCCATGACTTTTGCCGCAGCAATCGCAGTACGACGCTCTTCTGGCGTGATTTTGATGAGTGACGCGCTTCCACCGCGGTGCAGATTAGAACGGAACTCACCTTCTGCGCCCTGACGCTTCATTGCTGCGATCACTTTATCACCAATCACAAAGCATCGAATGTCAGCACCACCAGCTTCCTTAATGTACTCCTGAACCATGATGTTGGCTTTCAGTCCCATGAAAGCCTCGACAACACTTTCTGCTGCTTTACGTGTTTCAGCTAACACCACGCCAATGCCTTGAGTGCCTTCAAGCAATTTGATCACGACTGGAGCTCCGCCGACCATGTCTAGTAAGTCTTTGACATCATCGGGTTTGCTAGCAAATCCGGTAACCGGCATGCCTATGCCTTTGCGTGAGAGTAATTGCATAGAACGCAGTTTGTCGCGCGAGCGCGTAATAGCCACTGACTCGTTGACTGGGTAAACCCCCATCATTTCAAATTGGCGCAGTACAGCTGTGCCGTAAAAAGTCACGGATGCACCAATACGTGGAATAATGGCATCGAACCCCGATAACTCTTCGCCTTTAAAGTGAATCTCAGGTTTATCGGAGTTAATGTTCATATAGCAGCGTAGCGCGTCGATCACTTTTACTTCGTGACCACGTTTCTGACACGCTTCGATCAAACGCTTGGTTGAGTACAGATTGGCGTTGCGAGACAGAATACCGATTTTCATTGTTGGTTTTCCTCGAAGGGGACTAAAAACGATTTAACAGGGTCGACAAGCATGCGATGGTGCATTGCGGTACGGCCTAACAACATACGAAATGCCATGTTTTCACGATTGGTTAACGTCAACTCCGCTTTCCAACTTTGCTGACCGAGTCGGATTGTCGATTCAATTACATAACGTGTTTCCTCATGGCCTCCAGAATCGCGTACAGCACGTTGGTCGATGACTTTGGCTTCGCACACTACCTCTTGTGAGTTATCACGCTGCAAAGGATGAATCCAGAATCTGACCCATAGCTCAGCATCCTTATGGAAACTCTCGACTTTGAATGTGTGTAGACACGAAGTTCTGGCTCCGGTATCAATTTTTGCCTTGATCTTTTCTATACTTAACTCAGGAAGGCTCAGGGTTTCTCGCCAGCCCACTAGCAGTTTTTCGTTCATTGCATTTCATTTACATTGAGAAAGTAATCAAGATGCTCTGAGAACCGAGCATCCCCCGATATAACGGATAGCGTGTATCTGTTATAGGGGTTGAAGTGGGCAAGATGAATTGCCTATGGCGCTTCAACGGCGGCGACTGTATCAGCGAGAGGTGAGGGTGACTAACGAATTAATTTCACCGTGACGACAAAAATTGATTATCAAAGTCGATAACAAAAAAGCCAGCGGTTTCCCGCTGGCTTTTGACTAGTTTTTCTATAGGACGAGCGGGTTAGGCTTTCTCTGGAATCGCTTCCAATAGCGCGACCATTTGATCCCAGAATAGAGCAACCGTATCGATTTTCACTTTCTCGTCTGGCGAGTGTGGGAATTTGATCGTTGGACCAAAAGAAACCATGTCCATGTTCGGGTACGGTTCTTTAAACAGGCCACACTCTAGACCAGCATGGATGACCATGATGTTTGGCTTATGGCCGTAAATGCCTTCGTACATATCACGGAAGATAGCCATGATTTCAGAGTCTGCATCTGGCTTCCAACCTGGGTATGCGCCAGAGAAAACAATCTTAGCTCCTGCCAGCTCCGCTACGGATGTCAGCATGCTTTCAACTTGATGACGACCTGAATCAATCAATGAACGAACTAGGCAAAGTACGTTGATCTTATCGCTCTCTGTGGTAACAACGCCCACGTTTAGAGACGTTTCTACCACGCCTTCGATCTCATCACTCATGCGGATCACGCCGTTAGGACAAGCATTCAGTGCAGCGATAAAACGTTGCTGATCAGCAATGGCCAGTACTTGCTCGCTGGTTTCGATGGCTTCGTTGAATGAAACGATGTCTGTTTCTACTTTTCCTAACTCCTGCTTCAGTAAGTCAGTGTAGAAGTTGAATAGTTCAGCAAGCTTAGCTTCATTTTCAGCAGGGATAGCGACAGTCACGAACGCTTCACGCGGAATCGCATTACGTAGGCTACCGCCACGGAATTCAACCATACGTAGATCCAGCTCTTGTGCGTGACCGGCTAGGAAACGAGCGACAAGTTTGTTCGCATTACCTCGACCAGTATGGATATCACAACCAGAGTGACCGCCTTTCAGACCTTTCAATACCAACTGACGAGTTACGTAGCCTGCAGGGATCGCTTCGCGCTTGATGTCAAACGTCATTTCGCCATCAATGCCGCCCGCACATCCCATGTAGACTTCGCCTTCTTGCTCAGAGTCGGTGTTCAGCAGAATCTCACCTTCTAACCAGCCTGCTTCCAGGCCAAAGGCACCTGTCATACCTGCTTCTTCATCAATAGTCAGAAGTACTTCAATCGGGCCGTGTTTAATATCGGTAGATGCCAGTACTGCTAGGCAAGACGCCATACCCATACCGTTGTCTGCACCTAGAGTGGTCCCTTTTGCGGTTACCCATTCACCGTCTATATAAGGTTGGATAGGATCTTTAGTGAAGTCATGATCCGTGTCTTCATTCTTTTGCGGCACCATATCGATGTGTGCTTGAAGAACTACGCCCTTCTTGTTTTCCATGCCAGGTGTTGCTGGCTTTTTAATGAAAACATTGCCCGTCGGATCGCGACGGACATCTAGGCCTTGCTCAGTCGCCCAGCCCACAATGTATTGAGCGAGCGCTTCTTCATGTTTAGAAGGGTGAGGGATAGAGCAGATCTTATCGAAAAACTGCCATAATGGTGCAGGTGATAAGTTGCTGATTTCAGAATGGAATTCAGACACGGATGACTCCTTAATCATAATAATGCCAGATCTTGTTAGGTAATTGCGTTAATTAAACGAACAAAAAACCAAATCTGACCTATTGGGTAGAGAGGCACAGAATAGCACTACCTAAGGTTAGGTAGTAGTAAAAGCAGAAACGAAATGTTTCGCTGTCATCACAGAACCTAGATTCAATGATTTTTCCATGTGAGACTGCATTCTTATTGAGTGTAATAAAAGTAATATCTAAATTAATATTCCTGTAATTTAATTACCAAAATTATTTGATCTGAGTCATTTTTTGAAATTTATGTGACTTTTGTCACTTTTGTTGTTGTAATTAATTTTCTTTGGGGTATATTAGTAACCAACTTCGAAAGCGAAGAGAAAATGCTCAAAGGATGAGTCCGATTTGTCGCCTCCAAGGAACCGAGAAATCAATATTTGTTATCTGTTTTCATTGATTTAGAAGGTGATAGTTATGAAAGGTTTACCAAGTGCAACATTCTGGATAAACAACTCTGTTTACACTGGCAATTTTGCATACCCAACGAGTTTCGGTTACTAATTCCGAGCTTGTGACTCTCGAACAAGTTTGTTCACCCCTATAATTGGAATTTTATTACAGCTCCTAATTTGCTGACATGATTCAACCGCCACTCAATTTGAGTGGCGTTTTTTTATCTGCTGAAAATGGCTGCCGCAATGGCATGATTTCTCTATTCTCATCAGCTTTGCTTCATTTTATTCGCATAAACACATATCCAATCTCGTTTCAGGGCTTTTTCTTCAATGTAAGTTTACGACATGGTTGAAAAAATCACCTTTCAAAGACTCTTAGATGCATCACTGTTATGTATTGAACTAATAGGATTTTTTTCTAATGTTCATTTAGGCGGGGCTTTTGAGAGCTAGTTTTACAGATAGAAATATTGATTAGAGTCCTAATTCTATCTGGAATTTGCCATTTGTAGACTTTATAATCCCGCCAATCGATTACGCAACCGTTTACTTTTACCCTTTGGAATTCGATTATGTTCGAAAAAATATTCAAGCTCAGTGAACACGGAACGAATGTAAAAACTGAGATCATAGCCGGTATGACAACCTTCCTTACCATGGCTTACATCATCTTTGTAAACCCGGCTATTTTAGCTGATGCCGGTATGGATCGTGGTGCTGTCTTCGTCGCGACCTGTTTGGCGGCGGCTATCGGCTGTTTCATCATGGGCTTTGTCGCTAACTACCCAATCGCCCAGGCTCCGGGAATGGGGCTGAACGCCTTTTTCACCTACGCCGTTGTTCTAGGTATGGGATATACATGGCAAGTTGCATTAGCAGCAGTATTTGTATCCGGTGTGCTATTCATTCTATTGAGTGTGTTTAAGATCCGAGAGTGGATCATAAACTCCATCCCACTTTCTTTGCGCACGGGTATTTCGGCGGGTATTGGCTTGTTCTTGGCATTTATCGCGTTAAAGAATGCAGGTATCGTGGTTGATAACCCGGCGACACTTGTTTCTCTTGGCTCGATTACTTCGTTACCTGCAGTACTAGCTTCAATTGGCTTCTTCCTGACTATTGCACTGGTTCACCGTGGCGTAAAAGGCGCGGTGATGATCGCTATTTTGGCGGTCACTGGCTTAGGTTTAGCGTTTGGTGATGTGCAATGGGGTGGCATCATGTCAACGCCACCAAGCATTGCACCGACCTTCATGCAGTTGGATTTTTCTGCAGTATTTGAGATCGGTATGATTTCAGTGGTTTTTGCTTTTCTTTTCGTCGACTTATTTGATACTGCTGGCACGCTAGTTGGTGTGTCTCAAAAAGCAGGTCTGATGGATAAAGATGGTAAAATTCCTCGTCTGAATAAAGCACTTCTTGCTGACTCAACTGCTACTTCGGTAGGTGCTCTGTTGGGCACGTCAAACACGACTTCTTACATTGAGAGTGTATCTGGTGTTGCCGCTGGTGGTCGCACAGGTCTAACCGCTGTTGTAGTTGGTATTTTGTTCCTACTTGCTCTATTCTTCTCGCCATTGGCTGGTATGATCCCTGCGTATGCGACGGCTGGTGCGCTATTTTATGTGGCGATCCTCATGCTTTCTGGTTTGGTGAGCATTGATTGGCGAGACCTGACAGAAGCGGCACCAGTTGTTGTGACGTGTTTGCTGATGCCTCTGACTTTCTCTATTGCGGAAGGTATTTCTCTTGGCTTCATCGCTTACGCGGCAATCAAATTATTCAGTGGTAAAGGTCGTGACGTTTCCCTTAGTGTGTGGGTGATGTCGGCAATCTTTATCTTCAAATACATTGTTGCTTAAAGAGCTTCATCAAGGGGCTGTGCGTTCTACGTTGAGTTGAATGGACAGGCCCTCAACTTTTTATTATTAGGTTTAGAACAATGAGTAAGAAATTCATTATTACTTGGGATCAAATGCACAGTTATTGTCGTGAGCTTGCTGAGCAACAAATGCCAGCGGAGCAGTGGAAAGGTATCTGGGCGGTAAGTCGTGGTGGTCTTGTTCCAGGTGCAATTCTGGCTCGTGAACTGGGTATTCGTTACGTTGATACCATTTGTATCTCTAGCTACGACCACGATCATCAACGTGATATGAGTGTATTGAAAGCACCAGAAGGTGACGGTGAAGGTTACCTAATCGTTGAAGATTTAGTGGACAGCGGTGATACCGCTCGTAAGCTGCGTGAGCTATACCCGAAAGCAAAACTGATTGCGGTATGTGCTAAACCATCAGGTGCAGCTCTTCTTGATGACTACGTGGTTGATATCGCGCAGGAAACTTGGATCGAGCAGCCTTGGGATATGTCGATTCAGTACGCTGAGCCGATCAATCGCAAGCAAAAATAATCCTCACCGGATTGTTCAGTAAAAGAGAAATGGCCCTTAATGGGTCATTTTTTGTTTTCTAGCCCTAAACCACCTTCTTTAGAAGGTGGTGATCGTTCTTTTGGGCTTTGCCCGAAGAACGCTCATGTTCAAGATGTCCTCGTTTGCAACCAACAAATGAAG